>NZ_DATHGC010000001.1:0-72014 GCF_035317785.1 Pedobacter sp.
ATAAGGGCGGAGATCTTGGTACGATTACAAGGGGACAGATTCCTGAATTGGAAAATGCTGTTTTTGACGGAACTGTTGGCGAGCTTAAGATCGTGACCACACAGTATGGTGTTCACCTGATCAAAATTGAGAAACAGGTTGGGAACTCAAAAGTAGCTAAACTGGCTTATATAGAAAAAAGCCTGGTGTCGAGTAACAAAACAAGGGATGCTGCCTATAAAAAAGCAAGCAATTTCCTAACCGAAGTAAAAGAAGGAAACTTTACTGATCTTGCTCAAAAGAAAGGTTATACGGTTGGTGTTGCAGATAAAATCACTCCTACTCAGGGCTTTGCCCCGGGTTTGGACAATCCGCGTCAGCTCATCCGTGACGCTTATGCAGCCGAAAAAGGAACTGTGCTTGATCAGGTATATCAGATGGACAACGCATTTGTGATTGCACGTCTGACTGACATCAAACCTAAGGGTACTTTGTCTCTTGAGGCGGTCAAAAAAGAAATCGAACCAATGGTTCGCAATGCGGTAAAGGCTAAAACCTTGTCTGAGAAAATTAACAAAGCACTGTCGGGTTCAGGTAATATTGACCAGGTTGCTCAAAAATTAGGAAAAACCGCCGCCCCGGTACAGAATATCGTTTTCAGTAATCCGATCATTCCAGGGCTTGGTCAGGAAAATAAAGTGGTAGGAGCAGTTTTTGGAGCACAGCCAGGAAAGATTTCTAAACCTATTGAAGGAGAAAGTGGTGTTTATGCCTTTGTTGTTGATGGATTTACCAATCCGGCACCAATGGCCAATACCTACAAACAGAAAGAAACCATGATCCAGGCAGCTGGTCAGCGTGCATTAGGTGCAGCTTTCCAGGCATTGCAGGATAAAAGCAAGATAAAAGACAATAGGGTGAAATTCTATTAATCTTATTTTACGTAATTTTGTAGCCGGAAGTAATAACTACTTCCGGCTTTTTATTTTACAGGCTATGGAGATTCAGGAAAATTTTGTCAATAAGGTAGCTGCCAGCGGGTTAATCACCTTCAATCTGGAAGAGTACCTGCATACGGGAGAAAGAGTTGTTTATGACATCAAGGATAATCTTTTTCATGGTTTGATGCTGAGAGAAAAGGATTTCAGGGAGTTTGTAAAGACCCACGACTGGCAAAGCTATAAAGGGAAAAACGTAGCCATAATTTGCAGTGCGGATGCGATAGTACCGACCTGGGCTTATATGCTGCTTGCCAACAAGCTGAAACCTTATGCCAATGAAGTGGTATTTGGAAGCCTGGAGACCCTTGAAACCGTATTGTTTTCAAAAGCTTTGGCTAAAATAGACCTTAAGGCTTTTGAAGGGGAGCGTGTTGTGGTAAAGGGCTGCGCAGACATTGACCTTCCGGTATCGGCCTATGTAGAGATCACCAATCTGCTAAGCCCGGTTGTGAAGAGCATCATGTATGGTGAACCCTGCTCTACGGTGCCCATTTATAAGCGAAAGGATTAATTGGATTGTTTTTTGTATTAGCTTAGGTATGAGAAAGTTATTGTTGGTTATCGTTGTAGTATTCCTGAGCTTTAAATCATTTGGACAAGAGCTTCCTTTTGTCAAAGAGGCGGTATTTAGGCCTGGGGAAGTACTAACCTACAAATTAAAATATGGTTTCATTACTGCTGCAGAAGGAACGCTGAAAGTTTTGCATACCGATCTGAAGTTTGACGGCAAACCAACTTTGAGGTTGAGCGTGGATGGGCAGACATCGGGTACCTTTGATGTTTTTTACAAGATCAGGGACCATTATGATTCCTATATAGACATCAATAATCTGAAACCCTATTTTTACCAGGAAAACATCAGGGAGGGAAGTTACCGGAGGCAAGATAAAGCGAGGTTTAGCCAGACTGAAAAGAAGGTCGTTGCTACCAAGGGCACTTTCACTGCACCAACCATGCAGACCTTTGATCTGGTTTCATCCTATTATTTTGCCCGGAGTCTTGACATTTCTAAAATGAAAATCGGTGATTTTGTGAAGCTGAATTATTTTTTGGGAGATGAGATCAGTCAGCTGGAAATCCAGTACCTGGGCAGAGAGGTGATCAAAACGAAGCTGGGCAAGATCAGGTGCCTGAAATTCAGCCCTTCTATAAAACCGGGACGAATCTTTAAAAAAGACAGCAGGTTGTATCTTTGGGTTTCGGATGACGGGAATAGGGTGCCCCTGAAGGCACAGGTAGAGATACTCGTGGGTTCCGTAATCATGGAAATAAAGTCTGCAGATGGACTGCAGCAGCCGCTGGAGATCATAAAATAAAAGAAATGATAGAAGTACAGAATACCCTGGTCCATGAGGACCTGATCACTGAGCATTTTGTATGCAATTTGAATAAATGCAAAGGGATCTGCTGCGTGGAGGGAGATGCCGGGGCCCCTCTGGATGTAGCTGAAACAGCGATATTGAAGGAAATCTATCCTAAGATCCAGCATTTGCTGGAAGAAAAGGGGATAGCAGCCATTGAGGCGCAGGGAACTTCGGTTGTGGACGCTGACGGAGACCTGACCACTCCATGTGTGGATGGAAATAAAGAATGTGCTTATGTGACTTTTGAAAACGGGATCACCAAATGTGGTATCGAAAAAGGATATGAACAGGGCCTGATTGACTGGCAAAAACCGATTTCCTGTCACCTTTATCCAATAAGGGTAACTCAATATCCTGAATTTGAAGTCTTGAATTATGACAGGTGGCACATTTGCCACGATGCCTGTTCGTTTGGACGGGAACTGAAAGTCCCCGTTTATCAGTTTTTGAAAGGTCCGCTGATCAGAAAATATGGAGAACAATGGTTCAAAGAATTGGAAGATAATGTATCTTCATAGCGTAAATTAACAAACCCCCTATACATTGAAAGGAATAATTTTAGCAGGCGGAAGCGGCACAAGGCTGCACCCTTTGACCCTGGTAATGAGTAAACAAATGATGCCGGTTTATGATAAACCGATGATCTATTATCCGCTATCTACGCTGATGCTTGCCGGCATCAATGAGATCCTGATCATTTCCACACCCCATGATCTTCCTAATTTTGAAAAGCTGCTGGGCGACGGAAGCAGCCTGGGCTGTAAGTTTTCTTACGCAGTACAGGAACAGCCCAATGGCCTTGCGCAGGCATTTGTAATCGGTGCAGATTTTATTGGCAGTGACAAAGTCGCCCTTGTGCTGGGCGATAATATATTTTACGGCGACGGGATGGCCAAACTGCTGCAGTCCAGCGCTGACCCTGAGGGGGGGGTAGTGTTTGCCTACCGGGTTTCAGATCCGGAGCGTTATGGCGTGGTAGAATTTGACGATCAGAAGCAGGCGATATCGATTGAAGAAAAGCCGGTAGCTCCTAAATCGGATTATGCGGTTCCGGGTCTTTATTTTTATGACAATTCAGTTGTTGAGATTGCCAGGAACATCAAGCCCTCACCAAGGGGCGAATACGAGATCACAGACGTGAACAAGGTTTACCTGGAACAGGGCAGGCTGAAAGTAGGTGTTTTAAGCAGGGGTACTGCCTGGCTGGACACTGGCACTTTTGCCTCTTTGATGCAGGCCGGACAGTTTGTACAGGTGATCGAGGAGCGGCAAGGTCTGAAAATTGGAAGCATAGAGGAAGTGGCCTACCGGATGGGATTTATTGATAAGGAACAGCTGAGAAAGATCGCTGAACCTCTGGTTAAAAGCGGATACGGCGCATACCTGTTGAAGCTCATTAAGTAGATGCCAAAATTGCTGAGTCTTTTGTAAATTACAGAAAACTTTGATGGTGTGATTTCAGCTTTCTTTGGATATTGAGGAAATCAGTTCCATCCAAATAATCTGTAATATCATATCATGAAGCAAAAATCTTTTTTTCTTTTAATCCTAATATTGCTTGTCCATGTCTTCGCATTTGGACAGCATGATCCAAAAGCATTAAAGGACTGGCAGGACCAGAAATATTCCATGTTTATACACTTTGGTGTTTATTCAGAACTCGGCGGTGTATGGAAGGGCAAGCCTTCTTACCGAAATGTGAGCGAGCAGATCCAGGCTCATGCCGGTATTTATACTGATGAATATGAAGAAGTCGCGAAAAAGTTTAACCCGGAGAAATGGAGCCCTGACTCTATAGTATCTCTTGCAAAAAGGGCAGGTATGCGCTCTATTGTGATCACATCCAAGCATCATGATGGGTTTTGCATGTTCAAAACAAATACCACTGATTTTAATATTGTCGATTTCAGCCCTTACGGGAAGGATGTGCTTAAGGAGCTTTCGGAGGCTTGTAAACGCGGTGGCTTGCGGTTTGCGCTTTATTTTTCTCTGATCGACTGGCATTTTCCGCAAGCTTCCCCTATATCGGGCAGTAATTCAGATTACATTACACCAGAGCATTTTGAACTGAATAAAAAGCAGATTACGGAATTGCTGACCAATTATGGGCCGGTTTCTGAACTTTGGTTTGATATGGGGTCGCAAAGTGCAAAAGAAAGCAGGGAACTGAGGGACCTGGTTCATAAGCTGCAGCCTGATTGCATGATCGGAAGCCGGATAGGTAACGATATGGGTGATTTTAACGTAATGGGCGATAACCAGGAGCCTGATTATGTCATTGGTGTGCCATGGCAGTCGCCGGCATCTTTTTTTGATGAGACCTGGGGCTACCGGTCTTTTCAGAAAAGGGGCAAAGAAGAGGATAAAATAAAAGAAAAGCTGAAAAGTCTGATCCAGGTGACGAGTCGCGGGGGTAATTTCCTCTTAAACATCGGTCCGAAGGGTGATGGGACTGTTGTTGAGTTTGAACGGGATGTGCTGCTGAGCATTGGCAAATGGCTGGAGAAGAATAAGGAAGCCATCTATGGCACTGATCCGGACCCTTTTCATATTTCCTTTAAATGGGGGAACCTGACCAGCAGACCAAATAAGATTTACCTGCATTTGTTGTCTGTGCCCGAAGAGGGTCTGATCACTTTACCGGGTTTGACTGGTAAGATTAAAAATGTCACTGTTTTGGGAGAGGGTTTAAGGCCTAAATACAGCCAAAATGCTGAGGGGGTTAAAATTACTGTTCCAGCCGGATTGGATATTGCAAAGGAATATAAGGTAATTGCCATTGAGTTTGCGAATGGTTTTAAAGTGCCGCCTGCAAACATTATTGCGGACAAGGTAAAGCCGTTGATCTTAAACAGCCACAATGCGTTTAAGCATTATAGCAGTTCGGGTATTGATTACAGCAACCGCTATCAGAGTACAGTGAAAGAGTCATGGTCGCTCAGCCCTGTGAAAAATGAGACTTTAACTCCTGTTGTGTACTTTACAGAGAATGAAAAGGAAAAATCAATTGATCTTGAAATTAACGGTAAGGTTTCGGTTGTGGCGTTAAAGGGTGGCGATTCAGAAGATCTGAAAAATGATCCTGCGGCAATTACCTGGGGGCCGTTGTATCAATCGGGTAGTTATTATTCCGGCCCGGGTGGCGTGCATGGCAATCTGAAGGATGTAGATGTCAGTAAGCCGTGGCCTGGTGATAAGGGCGTGGTATGGGAGAAGCGGGCTGACTGGAAGAACAATGAGACTTATGAAGTTAAAGCAGATAAGAACACGGCCACTTATCTTTTGCAGGAGATCACTGCTGATAGAGATCAGCCGTTTTTGGTAGGGATTACTTCTGGTGATGCGGTCACTGTTTCTTTGAACGGACACATCCTGGATGAACATAACAATCCGTTTAAGGTAAAAATGATGCACGATGTGATTCTTTTGCCGCTGAAGCAGGGTAAGAACCAGTTGATCGTCAAGTTCTATAATGGGTTTGAGAAAAGCAGCACGATTGGGATTGCCACTGACGTAAAGCAGGTAATTTATCATAAGACGCTGAAACCGCTTTCTGTTGAAAAGGGGCGGTACTATTCGGTCAGCTGGCAGTTGCATAATCCGCTGTCTCCGCATACGACATTGGGCTTGCCAAATGTGAGGTTGGAGTTGAAGTAGCATTGAGGTGAGCGAGGGAAAGGCAAGGAGCTTAGCTTTCAGAAAAAATATACTTCTCCTCTCAGGCTGCATCTTTTTAGGCGCACTGAAGAAGTGCGCAAAAAAGCGCTTATGCCTATTCGGAAAAGTATATTTTTTCTGAAAGCAGGGAGCATAAAACGCAGGGAGGTAAACATAGCTTATTGAAAATAGAGTATTTCTGAACGAGCTTATTACGCTGGAAAAGGTATGCATCCAATTTGGAAAGAAACTTAGTGTCTCAGAACAGGCATAACCAGGTTTGCACCGGTTCTTCACCGGGGCCTAAGCTGGACAGCCTGTGAAGAGATCACTCAGTTTCTCTGCCAAAATCACTTAATGATTAGATAAAATGTCAAAACAATTAACACAGGAATTTACGTCCTTTGAATAACCAAATTCAAAACCAATGACAAAGAACAGCTATTTGTTTCCCTTTATCATGATCACCTCACTTTTCTTTATGTGGGGATTTGTCCATAACCTGGATCCGATCCTTATTCCGCATCTGAAAAGGTCATTTAGTCTGACTACACTTGAAGCATCTTTAGTAGATTCGGCTGTATTTATCGCTTATTTCCTGATGGCTTTGCCTGCCGGATTTATCATGAAAAAATATGGGTATAAAGCTGGGATCATTTTTGGTCTTATTTTGTTTGCACTCGGTTCGTTTTTATTTATACCAGCAGCGAATACTCAGGCATATTCTTTTTTTCTGGGAGCATTGTTCATCATCGCTTGCGGACTCACCATATTAGAGACGGCAGCAAATCCCTATGCGTCGTTATTGGGACCAAAGGAGACCGCAACATTCAGGCTGAACTTTTCACAGTCATTTAATGGACTGGCAGCTACCCTGGCGCCGATTATAGGGGCAAGGATTATCCTGATCAAGGGAATATCTGACGAGGAGCTGAGCACCATGAGTACCTCTGCCCAGCAAATGGCATTGGCGGCTGAAGCATCTTCCGTAAAGACACCTTATCTGGTTTTGGGAAGCATCATCCTCGTCATAGCTGTCATATTTATTTTTTTGAAACTACCGGAGATTAAGGAGGAAGAAACGACTGGAGAAAAAAGGGGGATTCTGCATGCATTAAAACACAGACACCTTAGCTGGGCGGTAGCTGCACAATTCTTCTATGTTGGCGCCCAGGTTTGTGTGATGAGTTTGTTTGTACTGTACGCTACTGAGGCTGCAGGAATTACTAAAGTGCAGGCTGCTGATTATTTGGGCTACGGTATGGGACTGGCATTTCTGACGGGCAGGATAATCGGGACCCTTCTGATGAAATTCATCAAGGCTGAGCGGCTTTTGGTGATTTATTCGATATTGTGTGTAATACTGAGTGCCTCCGCCATGTTCACTGGAGGTCAGGTAGCTTTATTCTCGGTGATCGGCATTGCCTTTTTTATGTCTATTATGTTTCCTACTATATTTTCCCTTGGTATTAAAGACCTTGGGGTCGATACTAAATATGGCAGCAGTTTGATCATCATGTCGATTGTTGGCGGGGCTATTCTCCCGCCGGCTATGGGTTATATCAGTGATCTGATCAGTATTCAGATTGGGTATATTGTGCCGCTGGTCTGTTTTGTGGTGGTACTGTTTTTTGGAATTACAGGGCATAAAGTGATTAAAACGAATGAATTGAAATAAATGAAAAGATACTGTTTGACCCTCGACCTGAAGGACGACCCCGCGCTGATCAGTGAATACGAGGAATACCATAAGGAAATCTGGCCTGAGATCAGGGCCAGCATTACGACTTCGGGCATAGTTGATATGGAAATTTACAGATTTAGCAATCGGCTTTATATGATAATGGAAGTAAATGACGAATTTAGCTTTGAGAAAAAAGGAGCGATGGATGCGGGAAATGGAAGGGTGCAGGAATGGGAGACATTGATGTGGAAGTATCAACAGGCTGTTCCAGGTGCAAAGGCCGGTGAAAAATGGGTGTTGATGGATAAAATATTTGAATTGAATAAATAATGTCAGAAATAACAAATAAGAAATTTTTACAGATCCATCCGGATGATAATGTGCTGGTTGCTTTACAGGACCTGAAAAAAGGTGAGGTAGTGGTGTGGAATAACGGTGTCATTACCCTGCAGGATGAAGTGAATGCCAAGCATAAATTTTTCATCAATGAAATGCAGGTCGGGGATGAAGTGTTGATGTATGGGGTTTTAGTAGGGAAGGCAACAGCTTATATTCCGAGAGGCGGGAGAATGACCACAGAAAACATCGATCATGCCTCACAAGACTATGCCTACGGGGATGTGAACTACAAATGGCAGGCACCCGATGTTTCTGCTTTTGAAGGCAGGACTTTTAACGGGTATCATCGCGGTGATGGAAAGGTTGGGACGGCCAACTACTGGTTGTTCATACCTACTGTATTCTGTGAGAATAGGAATATGGATGTCATTAAGGAAGCGCTGCACAATAACCTGGGCTATACAGTAACTGATAAATACAAACAGTTTACCAGGCAGCTGCTCCACGCCTATCAGGATGGCGAGGCTATTGAGTCGTTTCATGCGGATCAGCTGGGCCTGGCAAATCCTGTTGCCAACAGGGTTTTTAAGAATGTGGATGGCATTAAGTTTCTGAACCATCAGGGCGGATGCGGGGGCACAAGACAAGACTCCCAGGTGCTGAGCAATTTGCTGGTTTCTTATGCGGATCACCCGAATGTGGCCGGTATTACCCTGTTAAGTTTGGGCTGCCAGCATTTGCAGACAGGCGATTTTTTAAACGATCTCCGCAAACGGAACCCGAATTTTAAGAAAAAAGTATTGGTTTTTGAGCAGCAGCTGAGCCAGAGTGAAGAGCAGATGATCGAAGATGCGATCGTACAGACTTTTATCGGGCTGACAGAAATTAATAAATTAGAAAGAAGACCTGCACCGCTGAGTGAGCTGTGTGTCGGGGTGAAATGTGGCGGCAGTGATGGCTTTAGCGGTATTTCTGCGAATCCATCAGTCGGGTATACCTCGGACCTGCTGGTTGCATTGGGCGCAAAAGTACTGCTTGCGGAATTTCCGGAACTGTGCGGGGCGGAACAAAATATCATTGACCGCTGTGAGAGCCAGCCGATTGCTGAAAAGTTCATCCGTTTGATGCGGGACTATGATGCGCAGGCCCATCTTGTGGGCTCAGGTTTTCATATGAACCCTTCGCCGGGAAATATTAAGGATGGTTTGATCACTGACGCAATCAAAAGTACTGGTGCGGCAAAAAAGGCGGGTACTTCACCAGTGGTGGATGTGCTTGATTATACTGAACCGGCAACTAAACCGGGACTGAGCCTTGTTTGTACTCCGGGCAATGATGTGGAAGCGACTACGGGTAAAGCTGCGAGCGGCGCAACTCTGATCTTGTTTACGACAGGTCTCGGTACTCCCACAGGAAACCCCATTTGTCCGGTAATTAAGATTTCAACCAATACGGCCCTTGCGACTAGAATGGGAGATATTATTGATATTGATACCGGTGCGGTGATCAGGGGGGAGAAAACCATTGAAGAAATGGGGACAGAAATTTTGGAGTATTGTATCAAAGCGGCAAGCGGCGAAGTTATTCCCAAAGCAGTTTTATTGAATCAGGACGATTTTATCCCATGGAAAAGGGGCGTTTCATTATAATTAAGCATATATGTTCAGTTTAAAAGGAAAATCAGCAGTGATCACCGGTGGAGGCAGCGGGATCGGAAGAGCGATAGCGGTGCTTTTCGCAAAACAGGGTGCGGTGGTGCACATCATTGAAGTAAATGATGAAGCAAGCACCGGTACGATTGCAGAGATCAATAAATTTAACGGAGAGGCGATTGGTTACAGATGTGATGTGACCAGCCAGCAGCAGGTTGTCGATATCTTTAACAAGATTGGAACCATTGATATTTTGGTCAATAACGCGGGCATTGCCCATATTGGCCGGGCAGATAATACTTCTGAGGAAGACTTTACTAAAGTATTTAATGTAAATGTGAAGGGTGCTTACAATTGCCTGTTTGCTGCAATTCCCCTGATGAAAAAAACGGGAACAGGTGCTGTTTTAAATATGGCATCTATTGCTGCTATTGTGGGCATTACGGACCGCTTTGCTTATTCAATGAGTAAGGGCGCTATTGCAGCGATGACTTTATCGGTGGCAAGGGATTACATGGCAGATGGCATCAGGTGCAACAGCATTTCTCCTGCGAGGGTACATACGCCTTTTGTGGATGGTTTTATTGCTAAGAACTATGCCGGGCAGGAAAAAGAAATATTCGAGAAATTATCAAAGAGCCAGCCGATAGGCCGCATGGGCACATCTGAAGAGATTGCCTCAATGGCCTTATATCTATGTTCAGATGAAGCCGGCTTCATTACGGGAAATGATTATCCGGTAGACGGTGGATTTGTTAAATTAAACAACTAAAACAGTACAAATGAAATTAATCAGATGGGGAGCGGCCGGTCAGGAAAAGACTGGTGTTATAGTCAATGAGACCTGGTATGATACTTCTGCCTTCGGCGGGGATTACAACGAGCAATTTTTTAATGATAATGGTCTGGCAAGACTAGAGGAGTTTGTAAAAGCCAATGAGGGCTCACTGACTGAGATCCCGAAAGACACGAGGCTGGGTTCACCGGTCGCACGTCCTTCTAAGATCGTTTGTATAGGTTTGAACTATGCGGACCACGCCCGCGAAACGAATGCGGCCATACCGCCGGAACCGGTTATTTTTATGAAGTCGACTACAGCGCTGACGGGTCCGTTTGATGACATCATTATCCCTAAGAATTCTGTAAAAACAGACTGGGAGGTTGAGCTTGCTGTAGTGATCGGCAAAAAAGCGTCTTATGTGGAGGAAGCTGATGCACTGGACTATGTGGCCGGATATGTGCTGCACAATGATGTTTCAGAACGCGAATTTCAGATCGAAAGGAATGGGACCTGGGATAAAGGAAAGGGTTGTGATACTTTTGCCCCGCTTGGCCCATTTTTGGCCACTCAGGATGAAATCAGTGATGTCAACAACCTGAGATTATGGCTTACAGTCAACGGCAGGAAGATGCAGGACGGGAATACGTCCAACTTTATATTTAATGTGCCGTTTGTGATTGCTTATGTGAGCCAGTTTATGACCTTGCTGCCAGGCGATGTAATTTCTACAGGAACACCTGCGGGCGTGGGCCTTGGCTTTAACCCGCCGGTATACCTTAAAGAGGGAGATGTGGTTGAGCTGGGCATTGACGGCCTGGGTACTTCAAGACAGGTGCTGAAGAATTATGTTAAAAATTGATTCACACCAGCATTTCTGGAAGTTTGATGAAGTAAGGCACAGCTGGATCAATGAAGAGATGGCGGCGATCCGGCGGGATTTTATGCCTGCGGACCTCGGCCCGTTACTTGAAGAAAACGGCATTGATGGCTGTGTTGTAGTGCAGGTAGACCAGACACCTCAAGAGAATGAGTTCCAGCTTCGGAATGCTTCGGATCACGATTTTATTAGGGGTGTAGTGGGTTGGGTGAACCTTCAGGCGGAAGACATAGAAGACCAGCTGCAGGAATTGAAGGGCCATAAAAAACTGAAAGGGTTCAGGCACATCCTTCAGGGCGAGACCGACCGTGCATTGATGCTGAAACCTGCATTTTTAAACGGGATCAGCAAGCTAAGGGATTTTGGTTTTACTTATGACATTCTTATTTTTCCGGATCAGCTTAAGTATGCGGCGGAGCTGGTGAGTCAATTTCCGGATCAGCCTTTTGTACTGGACCATATTGCCAAGCCTGATATTAAAAACAAGGAGATAACCGAATGGAAACGGGGCATCCAGGAACTGGCAAAGTTCGAGAATGTGTATTGCAAGGCATCAGGAATGGTGACCGAAGCCGACTGGAAATTATGGCAGCTTAAAGATTTTACACCTTATCTGGATGTGATTTTTGAAGCATTCGGCGCAGGGAGGGTAATGTTTGGCTCGGACTGGCCGGTAAGTCTTGTGGCTGCAAGTTACGGACAGGTGATGGGCCTTGTAAAAAATTATATATCGAAATGTTCTGCAAATGAACAGGAGCTGTTCTGGGGTGGTAATGCAACCAAATTTTACAATTTAAAATAAGCAACAATGGATCTGCAATTGAAAGATAAAGTGGTAATCGTAACGGGAGGTGCTAAAGGGATTGGTGAAGGTATAGTTAGGGTTTTGGCCAGGGAAGGCGCCATTCCGGTAATTATTGGCAGGAAGGAATCGGATAATTTAAAGGTGGTTGATGACATTAAAACCAATGGGGGAAATGCTTTTCAGGTAGTAGCTGAGCTGACCAGGCCTGAGGACAATGAGCGTGCGGTAAAGCAGGTGCTGGAACAATTTGGCAGAATTGATGGCCTGATCAACAATGCGGGGGTTAATGACAGCATTAGCCTCGAAAACGGCACCTACGAACAGTTTATACATAGTCTGCATAAGAATGTAGTTCATTATTACCTAATGGCACATCATGCCTTGCCGGCTCTTAAATTGTCTAAAGGGGCAATAGTAAATATTGGGTCGAAAGTAGCGGATACCGGGCAGGGCGGAACATCAGCTTATGCGGCATCTAATGGCGGCAGAAATGCGCTGACCCGGGAATGGGCGGTCGAGTTATTGCCGTATGGCATCAGGGTAAATGCGGTGATTGTTGCAGAATGCTATACGCCTTTATACGAAACCTGGATAAAGACATTGCCCAATCCTGAAGAAAAGCTTGCTTCTATTACTTCAAAAATACCTTTGGAGCAGAGAATGACGACGGCAGAAGAAATTGCTAATGCTGCAGTATTCTTGTTGTCAAATGCTTCAAGTCATACAACTGGGCAACTGGTTTATGTGGATGGTGGTTATACACATCTGGATAGGTCGATTAGCCCAAGTTAGCTGACCCTTGTTAATTTTATAAATCTGGTTAATTTTATAAATTAACAAAAAATACAAAGAATTACTCTAAGGCCGGACCTTGCGCCCTGAAGAGAGGCACAATCTCCCACGCCTTCTCGTAACACTTTGTATTTTTTGTTTTCAGGGCGCATACCTAGCCGCGGAAAAGGTAGGCGCTTAGTAAAAATTCAGCTTCTCAGAGAAAGCATTAGCTGGGATTTTGCGCAACCTGTCCCGAGTTTACCTCGGGAGCTTTGGCAGCTCTAGCTTTCGAAGAGAATGCTTAATTTTTCTAAATAGCCCTGACTTAGGCGATAAGTAAATACTAAATGGCTTTTGTCTCTTCCTTTAAGAATGTAGCTTCATCATCAGTAAGCAACGGACTCAGTGTTTCAAAAACAAGCGCATTATAATCATTCAGCCATTCGATCTGATTTGCTTCCAGCAATTCCTTCTTCACAATTTTCGTACTGATCGGCGCTATGGTCAAACATTCAAAAGCATAAAACTCGTTGAACTCATTAGTTACATCCTTAATGGTATTGACCAGGTTCTCTATTCGGATGCCATGCTTTCCCGGACGGTAAATCCCTGGTTCCACAGAAGTGATCATACCAAGTTCTACAGCGACCGGGGTAGCAGTTGCATTAAATACCTGCGGACCTTCATGAACATTTAAAAAATAACCTACACCGTGTCCAGTACCGTGACCATAATTGATGGCGTGGTCCCATAGCGGCTTGCGCGTAATGGCATCTATTTGATAACCGCAGGTACCTTTAGGAAATCGAACTTTACAGCCGTCAATCATCCCTTTGAGCACTAAGGTATAGTCGATACTTTCTTCTTCTGTATTATTGCCCATTGGAATAGTACGGGTAATGTCCGTAGTGCCATAAAAATACTGGCCGCCTGAATCCACTAAAAACAATCCCTCTGCTTTCACTCCCGAATTGCTTTCTTCAGTTGGCCCGTAATGCGGCAATGCGCCATGTGGCCCGTAAGCGCTGATCGTAGTGAAACTGTCTCCCACAAAACCCTCCTGCTGTGCCCTGAACTTATGCAGTTCGCCGGCAGTTGAAAGTTCGGTGATTGGAGTTTTGCCGATGTTTTCAGAAAGCCATTTTAAAAAACGGGTGATCGCAACGCCGTCCTTTCGCATGGCAGTGCGGGTATTGGCCAGTTCGGTTTCATTTTTTATGGTCTTCAGATTGGTCGAAGGATTGGTCTCTTTAATAATCCTGACTGAAACAGGCAGTATTTTCGTGTAGGCAAAACAATTTCTTTTAGGGTCTACGAGAATGGTGTTATGATCAGGAAGATGTTTGAGTGCATTTTCTATTTCTTCGTATTCAAATACTTCAACACCGCTTTTCAGCAGAATTTCTTTTTCATCAGCGGTTAACTTGTCCGGGTTGATGTATAATTTGGCATGATCCTGATTAATCAGCGCGAAACTCAAAACTACCGGGTTGTAGCTAACGTCCTTACCACGGATGTTGAAGAGCCAGGCGATATCATCGAGAGAAGATACCAGGTGATGATCCGCATTGCTGGCAAGCATGGCCGCCCTGACCTGGGCAAGTTTGCTGCTTACGGATTGACCGGTGTATTTTTCATCGATCAGGAATGCTTTTTCTGCAGGCAGCGCTGGTCTGTCTTTCCATATCGGGCTTAAATAATCTTTATCTGTAATACTGATCCCCTTTAAGGACAGCTGCTGAGTGAGCAGATCTCCCAAAAGCACAGAGACCAGTTTTTCATTGCTGGCGACTATAGCGCCTTTGCCGAGTTTTTCAGTGAGCCATTTGATGTATTCAGCGGCATGCTGGACTTTTTGTCTGACCAGTTCAAAACCGCTGTTTTCCAGCTGCTCTGCAGCCTGTTCAAAATAACGGAAGTCCGTCCATAGTCCTGCAAAGTCATGTGTGATCACCAGTGTTCCGGCTGAACCGGTAAAACCTGAAGCAAAAGGAATGCATTTATAATGGTCAGGCAGGTATTCACTGATGTGCGGATCGGCAGAGGGAATGATGTAGGCCTGCACATTGTCGGCCTTCATTTGATTACGTATGGCGCTCAGTTTTTCAGTATAAGTCATGTCTCGTTTTTTATGTTTTGCACAAATCTATGTATTTAATATTTTATCTGCCGGAGGCAATATGCGCTAATATTTGTTAATTTTAAAACTGTATGAAGAGACTTTTATTGCTGCTGCTTTTTCCTGTGGCGGCATTTGCACAGAAAACAGAAGACCTGACCAGATATGTACAGCCTTATTCCGGGACTGCGGCGTCTACTACCAAAGGGGCCCTGAAACATGGGAGCGGAACCGAGCTGAATGCCAATACGATTCCCGGTGTGGGCATTCCTTTTGGTATGATCCAGTGGACACCGCAGACGCAGACCGGGGAGACGAAATGCAACCCTCCTTATTTATACCGTGATACAAAGATCAGCGGATTTAGAGGCACGCATTGGTTAAGCGGTTCCTGCGTTCCGGATTATGGCAGTTTTACGATAATGCCGGTAACGGGAAAACTCAAAACTACTGTTGCGGCCTATGCTGCGGAATTTTCACATCAGGACGAAATCACTACTCCATATTACTATAGCGTTACATTGCCTGCTGATCAGCTAAAAACAGAATTAACGGGAACAGCCCGCTGTGGTATGTTGCAGTTTACTATGAATAAAACGGATAGCTTGTACCTGCTGATCGTGCCAAATAGTGATAAGGGCAAAGGTTTTGTTAAGATAGACAGGACCAGAGGGGAGGTTGTTGGTTATAATCCGGCTTACAGGATCTACCAGGGAAGCGGCAATCCTGCGGGGTTTAATGGCTGGTTTGTCCTACAGGTTGACAGGGTATCTGCCACGGGCGGCGTTTTTTCCGGCAGCGGACTACTGCTTCAGGACAGTATATTAAATCAAAAAGAATCAGGAGCTTACCTGGGCTTCAAGCTCAATAAGGGCGAGCGGCTTCGCATCCGCATCGGGACTTCCTTCAGCAGTTTGACCGGGGCACGGAAAAACCTTGAGGCTGAAATTAAGACCTGGAAATTTGATGAACTGGTAAAGCAGCAAAAAGAGGTCTGGCAAAAAGCGCTGGCACAGATCAAAGTTAAAACCTCCGTAGAGAAAGACAAAAGGATTTTCTATACGGCCTTTTACCACACGCTTCAGCATCCGCGTCTGTTTAATGATGTGGACGGTACCTACCCCCGGTTTGCGGGTCAGTATGAATTGTCGAAGCTGGACAAAGGCAACTATTATGACGATTTCAGCATGTGGGATACCTACAGGGCACAGCTGCCTTTGTTTGAGATCCTAAAACCGGATCTGGTCAATGATTTTGTTGCTTCAATGATCATCAAAGGCCAGCAGGGTGGCTGGATGCCTATTTTCCCATGCTGGAACAATTATACGGCTGCCATGATCGGTGACCATGTGACCTCTTTTATTGCTTCCGCTTATTTAAAAGGCATCAGGGGATATGACGTCAATGAGGCCTATCGCCTGATGCGGCAAAATGCTTTTGAGCTTCCTCCTGCTGCCGATTATCAAAATGGGAAAGGCAGGCGGGCATTGACCTCTTATCTCAAATACAATTATATCCCAACGGAAGATGATGTACCCTTTGCCTTTCACCGAAACGAACAGGTGAGCCGGACACTCGAGTACGCTTATGATGATTATGCACTGGCGATGATCGCAAAGCCTCTTGGAAAAACTGCTGACTATGAGGAGCTGATAAAAAGGGCGTCGAATTATAAGCATGTATTTGATCCTTCTGTAAACTCAGTTCGCGGCAAAAACGCCGACGGGACCTGGATCGGTAATTTTAAGGCTGATGAAAAATCGTCTTTTATAACAGAGGGTACTCCCAGGCAATATTCTTTTTATGTTCCTCAGGACATTCCCGGCCTGGCCAAATTGATGGGCGGACCAGCAGGATTGGAGAAAGCACTGGATACACTGTTTGAAAAAAATGAATACTGGCATGGCAATGAACCCAGTCATCACATTGCGTTCTTATACAATTATACGCCTTCACCATGGAAGACACAGCGTGTGGTGCGCCAGATCATCCGGGATGAATACAGTGACGGCCCTGGAGGACTGAGCGGAAATGACGATTCGGGTCAGATGTCTGCCTGGTACGTTTTTGCCAGCATGGGCTTTTATCCGGTGAGTCCCGCTTCAGATCAGTACATGATTTGTTCGCCTTTATTTGATGAGATAGAAATCAGCCTGCCGGAAGCCAAAAAATTAAAGATCACTACCCGCAGGACCGCTCCCGAATCCATCTACATCAGGGAGATCAGGTGGAACGGAAAAGTATATGCCAAATATGACATCAGTCATGAGATGCTGATGAAAGGAGGGAATGTGGAAATTTATCTTTTTAATTCACCCGGCAGATAACCAAAGTGTTTTTTGAAAGCTTTTGAGAAATTGTAGGGTTCATTATAGCCCATGGTATAGGCCACTTCATAAATGGTGCATCCGGAATCCAGGAGCATTTGTCGGGCGTAATCCATCTTCAATTCATTCAGATATCCGAAAACAGTGAGTCCGAATAGCTCTTTAAATCCTTTTTTGAGCATAAACTCGTTGAGGCCTGTCTCGCGTGCAATGCCGCTTAAAGTTAAAGGGTCAAACATTCTTTGTTTGATGAGCTGCCTTGCGGCATGCAGCTTATCGATATTGTGGCGTTCCATTTTCAGCGGTTTTTGCCCTTTTAAGTTTTCTGCCTGTTCTGCCTGCAGCAGAAATAGCTCGATGATCTTGGACTCAAAAAACAATTGCTTCATGTTGCCGGTATAGACACAGTTTTGCATTTCATTGATCAGCGACTGCTGTCTTGGCGTGACCGGCAGCGCATGCTCAGAAAGATCGGCCGCTTTTCCTGAGTGTACCTTATCCCAGAATCTTTTCAGGCAGTCGAGATCGGCAGAATACAATCTGCGAAAAAAAGGCTCATACAGGGAAATTCCGAAATTCCTGATCTCGGGACTGCTTAATGCATAATACCCGTCAAAGCCCGGAACAAAGGACAATACATGTTCGTTGTCGTTGAGCACATACTTATCTTTACTGTTCAGCTCCCATGCGGAGCTTTGTCCCTGCAAAGAAAAATACATGGCTAATGTGGGCGTTTCATGCTGCTCCCGCAGGGTGATTTCCCGCTCCTGCCTGCTGTTGGCGGCGAAGATGTCGGCCCCCTCTATTCTGATCTCGCTGAGGCGCATGAAACCTGACGTACCGATTTCGTCAGTATATTGGACCTCACAGTGTTCGGTCAGATTAGCGAAAATTTGGGTATTTAATTCCTTGTCATTCATGTACTTAGGCGATGATGTTTAGAGACAGGTATGAAAGCGAATCTAGTAAAATTTTACCTTTTAAAAGAAAAAGTCAGGAAATAAATCCTTTTTGCATGGTATATTATCCTTTCCTCAGGGGTAGGCGGAACCCAATTATATTCAAATTTGTTTGTTAAGGAATTATTCTTTTTATGAAGCAGGAGTTTATAGTCATTAAAGGTGCCCGCGAGAACAATCTCAAGAATGTTTCCCTTCGGATACCAAAAAGAAAGATCACTGTATTTACCGGGGTATCTGGCTCCGGAAAGTCATCCATTGTCTTCGAAACAGTTGGCGCTGAGGCGCAGCGGCTGCTCAATGAAACTTTCTCGACCTTTATCCGCAACCGTCTCCCTAAACACGGGCAACCCGATGCGGATGCTATTGAAAATCTTTCTACTGCCATAGTGATTGACCAAAAGCGTCTTGGTGGAAATTCCCGGTCCACTGTTGGCACCGTCACCGATATTTATGCGGTGCTGCGGTTGCTGTTTTCGAGGATAGGGAGACCCTTCATCGGATACTCTAATGCGTTTTCGTTCAATGACCCTTCAGGCATGTGCCCCGAATGCAATGGTCTGGGTGAAACCGTAAGGCTGAATATGGATAAGTTCCTGGACAAGTCAAAATCTTTGAATGAAGGGGCGATCCTGTTTCCGGCATTTTCGGTAGGCAGCTGGTACCTGAATACCTATCTCTATTCCGGATTGTTTGACAATGACAAGAAACTGGAGGATTACAGCGAGGCCGAATGGGAGATCTTGCTGCACGGGAAAAGCAAAAAAGTGCCCATGATGCACGATAACCTGCCCATTAACGGAAAATTTGAAGGACTGGCCGATAAATTTAACCGGATGTACATCCAGCGGGATACCAGTGTCCTTTCTGAATCTGTGCGGAGTACACTCGAGCGCTTCATCGTCTTCGCGTCATGCCCCTTGTGTAAGGGTACCCGGCTGAGCCAGGCTGCCCTTGGCTGTAAGATCAATGGCCATAACATTGCGGAGCTTACACATTTGCAAATTGATGAACTGATCCGGGTCATTGCGGAAATTGACGATTCCATCGCCGTTTCGATGACCTCGGCACTGATCACGCGTTTACAGCACCTGGTCGATATCGGGCTGGAGTACCTGAGCCTGGACCGGGAAACCAGCAGTCTGTCGGGCGGAGAGTCACAGCGGATCAAAATGGTGCGGCATCTCGGCTCGAGTCTGACCGACATGATCTACATATTTGATGAGCCCAGTATCGGTCTGCATCCCCGTGACGTACACCGCCTGAACGAGTTGCTGATGCAGCTTCGTGATAAAGGGAATACGATCCTGGTGGTGGAGCATGACCCTGAAGTGATCGGCATTGCAGACCACGTAGTGGATGTTGGTCCGCATGCGGGGGCACATGGCGGAGAGATCGTCTATGAAGGAACAGTGGCGGGACTGGCCCGGGCCAAGACACTGACCGGAAGATTTCTGAGCCATCAGGTCCCTATAAAACAAACATTCAGACAACCTACAGGGCAGCTGATCATCAGTGATGCGGCATTGCACAACCTCAAGAATGTGACGGTATCTATCCCAACCGGGGTTTTTACAGTTGTGACCGGCGTGGCCGGATCCGGAAAGAGCTCGCTGATCAATGGGATATTTGTGAAACAGCATCCTGAAGCGGTCATCATCGATCAGTCGGCAGTAAGCACTTCCATCAGGTCGAATCCGGCAACCTATACCGGGACAATGGATGACATCCGTAAGCTGTTTGCCAAAGAAAACGGGGTAAGCCCTTCTTTATTCAGCTTTAACTCCAAAGGCGCCTGTCCAAACTGCCAGGGTACGGGTTTTATTTTTACAGACCTTGCGTTTCTGGAGCCTGTGAAAACTGTGTGTGAGATCTGCAATGGGAAGAGGTTTAAAGAGGAAGTGCTCCGGTACAAATTAAAAGGCAAATCCATTACTGAGGTTTTGGAGATGACTACCGAAGAAGCCGTTGATTTTTTTGACAAAAAAGACCTGAAACGCAAATTGCAGGCCATCCACGATGTGGGCCTGGACTACCTCACTCTTGGTCAGCCATTGAGTACGCTTTCCGGCGGGGAGTGCCAGCGCATCAAGCTGGCCAGTAACCTGCATAAAGAAGGGAGTATTTATGTGCTCGATGAACCTACAACCGGGCTGCACATGTCTGATACCGGGCACCTGCTGGAGATCATGAACAGGCTGGTAGATGGCGGAAATTCGGTGATTGTGATAGAACATAACCTGGATGTGATCAGAAATGCGGACTGGGTCATTGATATGGGGCCTGAAGGTGGCAAAAAAGGAGGAGAAGTCATTTTCACAGGAACACCGGCAGATCTGTTAAAGGCCCGTGGTTCCTTAACCGGACAGTATTTATCACGGCAAAATGTATAAAAAAGAAGAACAGATCTTAAATGACGTGATAAGCCCTTTATTTGTCTCAATCACCCCCTTGCTTTTTAACTATTGCCAATTATCTTTGAAATATAAAGTATTGATTATGAAACAAAAAACATATATAATTATCTTCCTGCTCTTAACTGCCGGTATGGCGGCGAGGGCCCAGTCGGGGGACTCGCTCAATTACAGCTTCAGCCTGAAGCAAGCTGTCGATTACGCACTCGTGCATCAGGCTGCTGTGCTCAATGCTGCTGTGGATGAGGAGATCGCCAAAAATACGGTGAAGCATACTTTGGGGATAGGACTGCCCCAGGTATCAACCAGTTTTAATTTTCAGGACTACCTCAAACTGCCCACAACTTTGCTGCCCGGTGAACTTGCAGGTCAGCCCGCCGGGACGCTGATCCCGCTGAAGTTTGGGACGAAATACAACAGCACGGGTGCTATCGAACTGAAACAGCTGATCTTTGACGGGAGTTACCTGGTGGGCCTGCAGGCTTCAAAAACCTATAAGGAGCTTTCAGTAAGAAATAGCCGGCGTACACGGATCGAAACTGCGGTAGCCGTGACCAAGGCCTATTATTCTGTGCTGGTCAGCAATGAACAGCTGATCTTGATCGACGCCAACCTCGGGCAGCTCAACAAAACGCTGCACGATACAGAAGCGATGTTCAAGAACGGATTTTCAGAGAAAATTGATGTAGACAGGCTTCAGGTACTGAAGAACAACCTGGAAACAGAACGGGAAAACGTGACCCGGCTGCTCACGGTAAATATTGACATGCTGAAGTTTCAGATGGGCATGTCTATAGAAGCCAGCCTTAGCCTCACAGACAAGATCAGCAATGTGCGTACCGAGGCTGCTGTGGCTGTGACGGATACGGCGGTATACAAAAGGCGTGTTGAATATTCACTTTTGGAGACCCAGAAAAAATTGAATGAACTGGACCTGAAAAGACAAAAGAGCTTTTTCCTTCCAACATTGAGCGGGTTTGCCAGTGCCAGCAAAAACTTTCAGTCCAATGAGCTGTCCAACCTGTATGACCTGAGTTATCCTACGTCAGTGATCGGCCTGACCTTGTCCTGGAACATCATCAGCGGCGGACAGCGAATCTACCAGGTACGCAATGCCAAACTTGCGGTCAAAAAAACAGAAAATGACCTGCTGAACCTTAGAAATGGCATTAGCATGGAAGTGTCGACTGGTCAGAAACTTTACTCGAATGCGCTGCGGTCGGTAGAAAACCAGGAGCGGAACCTCAAGCTTGCACAGGAGATATTGCGCGTAGCCCGGATCAAGTATGAGCAGGGTGTTGGATCAAGCCTGGAGGTGACCACCGCCGAGACTTCGCAAAAGGAAGCACAAAATAACTACATCAGAGCCTTATACGATCTGCTGATCAACAAAGTGGATCTGGATCAAGCTACAGGAAATATTAACTACTAAAACCACCCCAAAATATGAAGACCTTATATACCGTTGCCATCGTGCTTTTTTTAGCTTCCTGCTCATCAGGAGATAAACCTAAAGACAAGAAAACTCAGCTGGATCAGATGAAGAAGGAGCGTACTGCACTTAATGATAAAATAACCAAGCTTGAGGCGGAGCTGGGCGTCGATAAAAACAACGCCGAAATTAAAGAAGTGGTCGCAGAAGAAATCAAGGAGACCACCTTTGAGAACTTTGTAGAAGTTCAGGGAAAAGTGGATGCGGTCGACAATGTGGACATCACACCAGAATCGCCGGGGGCGGTAACAGCTGTTTACGTTAAAGTAGGACAGAATGTGAGCCGTGGACAAGTGCTTGCCCAGATCGATGACAAAGTGCTTCGCCAGAGTATCGCACAGATGCAGACACAACTTGAATTGGCCACTACGGTATTTAACCGTCAGAAAAACCTCTGGGACCAAAAGATCGGGACCGAAGTTCAGTACCTGACTGCAAAAAGCCAGAAAGAAGGCCTGCAGAAACAACTGTCCGGACTTCAGTCTCAGGCAGCCATGAACAAGATCAAAAGCCCGGTTTCAGGAACCGTAGATGCGATGGATCTGAAAATTGGCCAGTCTGTAGCGCCCGGCACGCCTACCGGTATCCGGATCGTCAATGCGAACAACCTCAAAGTAAAAGCTCTGGTATCTGAAAATTATGCTGGTAAAGTGGACGAAGGAGACGAAGTGGAGGTGAACCTGCCGGACTTGCCGGACAGTTTTAACTCCCGCATCAGTTTTGCCGCCAAAGTGATAGATCCGATAGCCCGTGGATTTAACGTAGAGGTAAAGCTCCCGTCCAATAAAAAATACAGGCCCAATATGCTGGCCATACTCAAGATCGTCGACTATAAAAACAATAAGGCGCTGATCGTACCGGTAAATGCCATTCAAAGGTCAGAGACCAGTGAATATGTATATGTGGCGGTAAACGGCAAAGCAAAAAGAACTGACATCAAGAGTGGCAAAACATCTGAAGGCAAAGCTGAAGTCGTTTCAGGTCTGAAAGCCGGAGATAAGGTGATCGTGACCGGTTTCCAGGACCTCAATGATGGCGATGCCGTTAAAATATAAGCTGATTCAAATTTGAATTGAATATGAAAGACGTAAATAAAGAGTTTGGTCCATCCAGTTGGGCCATAGATAACAGAACGGCCATATATGTATTTACCTGCATATTGTGCGTCATGGGATATTTCTCCTACCAGGGGCTCCCAAAAGAGAACTTCCCGGAGGTGATCATTCCCAAGATCTTCGTTCATACCTATTATCCCGGAACTTCACCGGCCAATATGGAAAATCTGGTCACCAAGCAGTTGGAAAAGGAGATCAGGGGTACTCTGGGACTAAAAAAAGTGACTTCCAATTCTTATCAGGATGTCTCTACCATTACAGCAGAATTTAATGCCGATGTAGATATTAAAGATGCCAAGCAAAGGATCAAGGATGCAGTAGACAAAGCCAAATCAGATTTGCCTACAGACCTGCCCGAAGATCCGGTAATCATGGATGTCAACCTTTCAGATATGCCGATCATGTATGTCAATATTTCCGGCGACTATGATCTGAAAAAATTGAAGGAATATGCCGATGACATCGAAGAGAAAATCGAAGGATTGAAGGAGATTGCCGGGGTTGATATTGTCGGTGCACTGGAACAGGAAATCCAGATCAACGTAGACCTTCATAAGATGGAAGCAGCAAAGATATCATTTGACGACATTGGTAACGCAGTGGGATATGAGAACCGAACGATATCCGGGGGTAACGTCAAAATGGACGGTATGCAGCGCTCCCTAAGTATAAAAAAGGAGTTTAAGAGCGCAGAGGAGCTGGCCAGCATTGTGATCAGGTCACAGACCGGCGCTCCTGTTTATCTGAAAGATATTGCAGAGGTTAAAGATTCATTTAAAGAGCAAAAAAGTTATGCCCGGCTTTATGGCAAAAATGTGATCACCCTGAATGTCAGGAAGCGCAGCGGGGAGAACCTGATCGAGGCTTCTGATAAGATCAACGCGATGCTGAAAGAGATGAAAGGAACTACTGTACCTGAAAAACTGAACATCACCATAACGGGCGACCAGTCAGATCAGACCCGGATCACATTACATGACCTGATCAACACGATTATTATCGGGTTTATCCTGGTGACACTCATCCTGATGTTTTTTATGGGGGTGACCAATGCTTTGTTTGTTGCACTTTCTGTGCCGCTCTCCATGTTCATCGCGTTTTTATCCATGCCTGTTCTGGGGGGAGTATTTGACTTCAACTTTACCATGAACATGATGGTACTGTTTTCCTTCCTGCTGGGACTGGGTATTGTAGTAGATGATGCGATCGTGGTGGTCGAGAATACACACAGGATCTTTAACAATGGCAGAACGCCCATCGTCAAAGCTGCCAAGACTGCTACGGGAGAAGTGTTTTTACCGGTGCTTTCCGGTACCTTAACTACCCTTGCACCATTCTTCCCTTTGCTATTCTGGCCGGGGATCATTGGAGAGTTTATGTACTTCCTGCCGGTCACGCTGATCGTCACTTTAACCGCTTCACTGATCGTAGCTTATATCATCAACCCGGTCTTTGCAGTCGACTTTATGAAACCGCATGACGATCACGAAGACAAAAGACCCACTTTTAATAAAAGGGTGAAGATCACATTACTGGTGTTTGCCGTATTGATATTATTGGGTTACCTGATAAACTTTGGGTTGGGCAACTTTTTGGTGCTGCTTGCGCTGTTGTACCTCCTGAATCATTTTGTGCTCACCGGTGTGATCAAGAAATTCCAGAATGTGATCTGGCCAAAAGTGGTCAATAAATACAATGGATTGTTGACCTGGGCGCTGAAACGTCCAAGGACGATGATCTGGAGTACTGTTGGTTTATTTATCTTTACCATGATCCTGGTGAGTATGGTGCCTCCCAGAGTCGTATTTTTCCCAACGGCAGATCCAAATTTCGTTTATGTATATGTTGACATGCCAGTAGGGACCGATCAGGCATATACAGACAAGATCGTGCAAAAGGTTGAGGAGAGAGTGACAAAAGTAGTGGGGCGCAACAATCCGGATGTGTCCTCCATCATCTCAAATGTGACCGTTGGTGTGACCGATCCTCAGTCGGAAGATCAGGGAGAGTATAATAATAAAGGAAAAGTGACCGTCGCATTTGTATCTTACGGGCAAAGAACCGGCGAAAGCACAGCCAGTTATCTGGATAAAATCCGTAAGGCGGTAAGAGGTATTCCAGGTGCGAAGATAGCGGTGGCACAGGAACAGGGCGGTCCGCCAACAGCGAAGCCAATCAGTATAGAAATTACCGGAGATGACCTTGATTCTATTGCGCACACTGCAGACCGGTTAAAAAAACACCTTGACAAAAAACAAATTGCCGGGGTAGAAGAATTGAGCTCTGACTTCCAGAGCAATAAACCGGAGGTTATATTTGATATCAACAGAGAGCGTGCAAACCGTGAAGGAATCTCAACAGGTCAGATTGGTATGGCGTTGCGCACCGCCTTGTTCGGCTACGAAATTTCGAAATTCCGGGACGTAAATGATGATTATGAAATTAACGTAAGGGCTAAAGAAGAGCAGAGAAACAACCTGGATGACCTGCGCAATATGAAGTTAACCTACCGGGATATGGCCATGAACGGGATCATCAGGCAGGTGCCGATCTCTTCTTTTGCAACCATTGATTATGTAAATACTTACGGTGGCGTGAAGCGCAAGCAGCAGAAAAGGATCATCATCCTGTCCTCTAATGTACTCGGAGAATTCAACCCGAATGAGGTAGTTGCCAATATCCAGAGCGAGATCAATGAGTTTAAGGCGCCTGCCGGAGTAGAGATCAGGATGGCCGGTGAGCAGGAAGAGCAGAATGAAACCGCTGCTTTCCTGGGTACGGCTATGCTTAGTGCCTTATTTATCATCCTGATCATCCTGGTGATGCAGTTCAACTCGGTCAGCAAGCCGATCATCATCCTAAGCGAGATCATATTCAGTATCATTGGCGTGCTGCTCGGTGTCACCATCTTCCGAATGGACCTTTCTATTGTAATGACCGGTTTGGGCATTGTAGCCCTTGCGGGTATTGTGGTCAGAAACGGAATCCTGCTGGTAGAGTTTACCGAACTGATGGTAGAGCAGGGCATGCCTGTTTATGAAGCGGTGGTGGAGGCGGGAAGGACCAGGATGACACCTGTATTGCTGACGGCCACAGCTACCATGCTGGGATTGATCCCGCTGGCAGTGGGAATGAACCTCGATTTCGTAACGCTCTTTACAGAGCTTAATCCGCATTTGTATTTTGGGGGCGATAATGCGGTGTTCTGGGGGCCCTTATCCTGGACCATCATCTTTGGATTAAGTTTCGCTACTTTCCTGACATTGGTGTTGGTGCCATGTATGTACCTGGTCGCTGACAATAACAAAAAAAGGCTTAAAAAGATGCTGGCTTCAAAAACTCAGAAGGAGGAGTTACCAAGAACGACAGAAGATTAACGTCATTCTTGCGCTGAATAACCTGAAAATATACGGGGACTGGTCAATCACCAGTCCCGTTTTTTATTCCTGCATATTGTGGCCTTGTAAAGAATATTAATAATACAGCAAACCTTTAGTTAATTTTTTACTTACATAAAGATAACATGAAGGATAAATGAATTTATATTACTGATTTTGCTTTAATTAGCGGGATCATAACTATATTAACGTATTAACATCTCTAACCAAATGAGCTATCAGGATTACAAGTGCAGAAAGTGCAACACGGATTTTCATTACCAGGTGCCGCGGGGGTTTGTACTAAAGCATTTGCTGGGATTTCTGCCACTAAGGATTTATTGGTGCCCTAAGTGTACCGCCAACAGGTATGTGTGGATTGGAAACAAAAAGAAGGGTTAGCCCTTCTTTTTTTGTTTAAACACCTTTGTAAATTATTTGATATAAATGGAATTATTGTTTTACTTTTGATAGGGGATAAATGTCTTGGAGCTATGCTTATGAGAAGAACTTTACTACTGGTTTTATTTTTAACAGTCACATCAGCTACCGCATTTGCGCAAATGAGCGGAGACTATAATTACAGCATAGGATTGCGTGGGTATACCGTCATGCAAATGCCAAGGATATTGAATGAATCCGGTTCAAAGTATTTTACCAATACTACATTGAACGGCGTCATGGTAAAGTTCAATGACAACCAGATCAGCTACCGGCTGAACGGAACTTACTATAACAAATCCAAACAATTTTTTAACAATTGTGCAAGCTGTGAAGAGGCAAATGGTAAACTGGTAGATTATTCATTCAAGGTAGGTTTCGAAAAGAATTTTAACTACGCACGCATACAGCCCTATTTTGCCATAGATCTTGGTTACCGGTCCAACACTTTTTCGGGAGAAATGGAAAATAGGAATGAATTAAAGGCGGCAAGCGCAAGGGCGGTGGCCGTGGATATCGCAACCGTTCAGATAGAGGCTTCTAAAATGGGGATGGTGTTCACCCCTGTTTTGGGTATAAGAGTAGGTATAACAAACCAGGTTTCGATATTTGCCGAGGGAAATCTTGATTTCTTCTATTCCTATGAGCGGCAGGAAACAACCTGGCATGATGCCAATAACACACAGACCTTCAAAAAATTCTATAAATCAGAATTTCTGTTGAATCCGTTCTCAGCTGGCATTCAGATTCACCTGGGTAGCAATAAGTAAGCCCCTGAGTTCCTTACAAAGTAAATAATTGTGTATGTTATGCAGCCATAAATCTTTAAAAAAGTCATTCCAATGAAAGTTGCCTTAATCACCGGTGTTACAGGTCAGGATGGAGCCTATTTAGCAGAGTTCCTGTTAAAAAAGGGCTACTTTGTTCACGGTTTGAAAAGGAGGTCTTCTTTGTTCAACACAGAGCGTATTGATCATTTGTACCAGGACCAGCATGAGCATGGAGTGAATTTTAAACTTCATTTTGGCGATTTAACGGATTCGACCAATCTGATCCGGATCATCCAGGAAACACAGCCGGACGAGATCTATAACCTCGCCGCCATGAGCCACGTCCATGTCAGTTTTGAAATGCCTGAATATACGGCCAATGCAGATGGTATTGGCACACTGAGGTTATTGGAGGCAGTAAGAATTCTGGGATTAGAGAAAAAAACAAGAATATACCAGGCCTCTACTTCTGAGCTATATGGCCTGGTACAGGCAGTGCCACAGAGTGAAACCACTCCGTTCTACCCGCGTTCACCTTATGCCGTGGCAAAAATGTACGCCTATTGGATTACAGTAAATTACCGCGAGGCTTATGGCATGTATGCCTGCAACGGAATTTTATTTAATCATGAGAGCCCTTTAAGAGGTGAGACATTTGTAACCCGTAAAATTACCCGCGCAGCGGCAAAGATTGCATTAGGTCTGCAAAACTGCCTGTACCTGGGAAATCTTTCGGCTCAGCGAGACTGGGGACATGCAAAGGATTATATTGAGGCGATGTACCTGATCCTGCAGCAGGAAAAACCTGAGGATTATGTCATAGCAACAGGAATTACGACGACTGTAAGAGATTTCGTGAAAATGAGCTTTGCCGAATTGGGCATTGAAGTTGAGTTCAGCGGAAAAGATGAGCACGAAAGGGGGGTGATCATTGATGTGGATCAGGAGCTGGTTGTTCAGCTGGGATTGAACGATGTGAACCTTAAACCAGGCACGATTGTGGTGCAGGTCGACGAGAAATATTTCCGGCCTACAGAAGTAGACCTATTGTTGGGTGACCCAACTAAAGCGAATACCAAGCTGGGCTGGATGCCTAAATATGACCTTCCGGCTTTGGTGAAGGATATGGTGCATTCGGATTTACATTTAATGAAAAAAGATGAATATTTGAAACAGGGAGGTTTCAAAACCCTTAATTATTTTGAATAGAGAGTGTAAAAGGGAGTGTAAAAAATTGAACTGTGTCTCTAAGTTAATAATTAACTAGTTGGACACAGTTTATTTTACATACCCTTTGAATAATATACTCATCAACGAAATCTACTTGTTGGCATTACACTTCTATCCGATGCGTTCCTGTCCGGCTGGGTGTATAATACAAATGCTTTCTATACATTAGGCCACTTGTCATTATTCATATTAATTTTGGTATAAAGTGGGGGTGATCAGTAACATGTTTATGTAGAAATACCAGGCATTTACAGTGTGCAATTTGCCAATTTAAAATCCCCAGATTTTGTGTACATTACATTTTTAAGCTTCAATTAGATATATGATTAAACCTCTGACCTCATGTAGGTTTTTTTTTGCTTTGATGGTTTTTTTCAGCCATATTGATTTTATTGATAAATCACACGTAACATTTCATACTTTATATCAAAATATATTTCAAGAAGGATATTTGGGGGTTAGTTTTTTTTTTATTTTAAGTGGATTCATACTAACGCTTAATTACAAAGACAAGATTTTGTCTGGAGAGGTCGGGCATAAAGAGTTTTGGATGGCTCGTTTAGCTCGAATTTATCCCCTACATTTTATTACAACAATTCTGTGCATTCCTTTGACACTAATCTTTTTTAACGATGGAGTATTAATGTGGGGGCTAAAATTATGTTTAAATTTACTTTTATTACAAAGCTTTGTACCTGCAATAAGTGTTTACTATTCGTTTAATGCGCCCTCTTGGAGCATTTCTGATGAAATGTTTTTTTATTTAATATTTCCTTTTTTAATAATATTATATAACAAATGTCGCAGCGCAGTATGCATAAATTTGATTTATTTATTGTTGATACCGATAGGTATCTACTTTGTGCCAAGTAACCTCATACATAGAATTTTCTATATAAACCCATTAATACGACTCGCTGATTTCTCTCTGGGAATTCTTCTTTTTAAATTATATGAGTTGTCAAAAATTGAATTGCTTAAATATCATAGTCTTAAAGCAACTCTATTTGAACTAATTTCTATAATTGTATTTCTTTCTTTCTTTGTATTTCACAAATTTATTCCCGATGGATATCGATTGTCCTGCTATTATTGGTTTCCTATGTCTTTAATTATTTTTATATTCTCCTTCCAACTTGGTTATTTTTCTAGAATATTGTCATATAAGCCCTTTGTAATCTTAGGTGAATTAAGTTTTAGCTTTTATCTGCTGCATAAATTATTGATAAGTTATTTAGAAATTTTTTTTAGTAAAAACATACTGCATCTTTATCCATACATGGTTTTGGCGATTGTTTTCTTTTCGACACTATTGTTGAGTTACCTTTGCCATAGGTACTTTGAAATACCTGCAAACAGATATATAAAGACAAAATATAAATTAAGTTTGATGGAGAGAAAGTAAGGCCATTGTCATAAATCCTTCTAATCTATTAAATTTACATTACATTCCTAATATTGTAACCATTCTCGAGGATAGAACGAATCGCTAGCTACATATAACCATGTGAATAGATTTCATATCGCCTTATATAGAAATTGTGATGACGTATTTAAATAATCTTATCTAACCCTCAGATCTGTCGTTTTTATAGCTGTAAAATAAACAGCCTAAGATAATAATTGTTGAAAAAACATGAAAAAATATAACCCTATCTCACAATCTAAATAATTTGATATATTTGGAATCTTAATTGATTGAATGAAAATGTGACCTTATTGTGATATAATCATTAATCTATTATTTTTTACTGTAGCTTCTGAACCCTGTCTATGAACCTCAAAAAAGTATTAGCGAGTTTTCTATTTTTTTTCGCTGTATTTTCGCACTCAACCTTTGCACAGTCGAACTATTCCGATGTAAGGGTGGATGACCTTAATGATGCACAGATTAGGCAGATGATGCATAGGGCAGAATCTGTTGGTTATAACGATGCCCAGCTGGAGCAGATGGCTGCGGCCCAGGGCATGAAGGCAAATGAGATCCAGAAATTAAGGGCCAGAGTAGAAAAGCTTAGAAAAGAGGACGGAATTTCGAACGCTAATAAAGAAAATGTTGATACACAGGAATTAGACAAAGCCAGAGGATCACAAAGAGACACAACGCTTACAGGAAACAGAAATAATAAAGGTATTAAGTCACAGACCAAAATCAGTGATGATACGCTTGCTAAAAAACAAGATATCTTTGAAGGTTTGAAGCCCAAGATCTTTGGTACGGACCTTTTTAAAAATACCAACCTTACATTTGAGCCCAATCTGCGAATGGCAACGCCAAAGAGCTATGTTGTTGGGCCGGATGATGAATTGTTAATTGATTTGTCAGGAGATAATGACGTCAATTACAAATTAAAGGTTAGCCCTGATGGAACTATACGTTTACAGTATGTAGGTTTAGTTTCAGTGAGCGGACTGACCATTGAGCAGGCAACTGCAAAGATCCGGACGTCGATGAGCGGTACTTACCCGGGTCTTAGGAACGGCCGTACAAATGTAGCTGTGACACTTGGTAATATAAGAAGCATCAAAGTGACAGTTGTAGGTGAGGTTGTCAAACCAGGCTCTTATACTATTCCTTCCCTTTATACTGTATTCAATGTTCTGTATGAATCAGGGGGGCCAAATCAAAATGGATCTTTTCGTAAGATACAGGTGGTTCGTAATAACAAAGTTGTTTCTACAGTCGATGTTTATGATTTCTTATTGAATGGTATCCAAAAGAGCAACATTCGTTTACAGGACCAGGATGTAATTAACGTTCCTGTTTATCAAACCCGCGTGGAAGTTTCGGGTGAAGTCAAGCGGCCCGCATTATACGAAGTGCTAAATACAGAATCACTGGAAGATGTAATTCGTTTTGCCGGTGGGTTTTCTAATCAGGCTTACACGGCTCAGATCAAAGTATTGCAGAACACTAATAAAGAGCGTAAGATCACAGATGTGCCAGCAGATGATTACATAAAATATAACCCCTTAAACGGAGATAAATATATTGTTGAAGCGATATTAGACCGTTTTGAAAACCGTGTTGAAATTTCAGGTGCCGTATTTAGAGAAGGTCCTTATGAACTTGATAAAGGCTTAACTTTAAAAGGATTGATTGAAAAAGCAAATGGATTAAAAGAAGATGCTTTTTTAAACAGAGCATATATCAATCGTCTAAATGCGGATAATACACAAGCATTGATCTCGTTTGACCTTTCTAAGGTGATCGCTGGTACAGAACCTGACATCCCCTTACAGAGAGAGGATAAGATTACCATATCTTCTTTATTTGACTTAAGGGATGAATACAAGATCAGCATACAGGGCGAAGTTAGATATCCCGGAACTTTTGATTATGCAGACAGTATCAGTCTTGGCGACCTCATCCAAAAGGCCGGCGGTTTTAGAGAGGGCGCCACACCAAATAGAATTGAAGTGTCAAGACGGGTTAAAAATAGCGACGCTACCTCAATGTCGGCCCGTACAGCCGAAGTTTTCACCATCAATGTGGATCCGCAGTTAAGAATTTTAGGCCCTAAATTCATCTTGAAACCGTTCGATATGATTTCTGTTCGTAGCTCTGAGGGATATCAGGTGCAAAAGCAGGTGAAATTGGAAGGTGAAGTTTTATATCCAGGGACGTATACTATTACACAGAAAAATGAGAAGATCTCAGATTTGATCAAAAGAGCCGGAGGTTTAACGCCACTTGGCTACGCTGCGGGCGCATCGCTAAAAAGACCAGGTGCAGAGAAAGTGAACCCAGAAGACCGAAATGTCATCAACAACAAGGATGAAGAAGAAAAGAAATACTTAAACCTCAAACGCGCCCGCGAAGCCGGAGCTAAAGACACACTGCAGAAGGAGGTAGAATTAAAGCTAATACAATCCGATCTTGTTGGAATTGATCTGGAACGCATTTTGAAAAAGCCCGCATCCAAGTACGATCTGACCCTTGAGGACGGAGATGTGATCAGAATACCAAGACAACTGCAAACGGTAAAGGTAACAGGAGAAATATTGAACCCAAATAGCATCGTTTATTCTTCTGGTAAAAGCTTTAAACAATATATAAAAGGAGCCGGCGGATTCACTACCAGTGCACTTCGTGGGGGGGCGTATATTAAATACGCAAACGGATCGGTAGAAGCAGCGAGTAAATTTTTGTTTTTCAACAACTATCCTCAAGTGAAGCCAGGAGCCGAGATCTTAGTTCCAAGACGGGCTGAAAGAGAAAAATTGACCGCCCAAAGTTGGATAGGTATTGGGACTGCATTTGCATCTTTGGCGGCTATTGTTGTTAGTTTATTACAGTGATCTATGGCTATTTAAGTTGAATATCATGAATGATGCAAATCAAAAACTAAAGCATAATACCTCAGAGATTTCGTTACGAGAAATTGTACTAAATATAAAATGCTATCTGGATCATATTCTTTCAAAATGGCTGATTATTTCTGGAATTGGAGTATTGGGAGGCATACTTGGATTCACCTACTCACTCTTTAAAAAACTGTCATACACAGCAACTAGCACTTTTGTGCTTGAAGATGGAGAAGCCGGCGGCGGGTTGTCACAGTACGCAGGTCTTGCGTCAATTGTAGGTATTGATCTTGGGGGTGGGGGTGGTTTATTTCAAGGAGATAATATCCTTGAATTGTATAAATCAAGGACAATGATCGAGAAGACTTTACTTAGCCCGGTTGAAGGTGACACCAGCTTATTTCTTATCGATTTATATATTAATCTCAATGGAATGAGAGAGAAATGGGGGGAAAGCCCTGAGTTAAGAAACGTTAATTTTCATCTCAATGCAGGTCAGCACTTTAGTCGTTTACAAGACAGTATAATTGGAAGAGCGGCAGAGGATATTAGTAGGAGCTACTTACTCGTTACCAAACCAGACAAGAAACTTAGCATTTTGAAGGTCGACGTTAAGTCGAAAAATGAGGTTTTTTCAAAGCGATTTAATGATCAAATTGTTAAGAATGTGAATGACTTTTATATTAAGACAAAAATGAAGAAAGCATTACAGAACCTTTCTATCGTACAAGAAAAAACAGATTCTGTACGCAGGGAAATGAATGTCGCAATCCGAGTCTCAGCTAGCGTTGCCGACGCAACTCCGAATTTAAATCCTACACGCCAAATACAAAGGGTAGTACCAATTCAGCGCTCTCAATTTAATGCAGAGGCAAATAAGGTGATATTAACAGAATTGTTGAAGAATTTAGAACTGTCTAAAATTTCCTTATTGAAGGAAACACCTTTAATTCAAATTATAGACCAACCGATTTTTCCCCTACCAAATGATAGGCTTGGCAAAATTAAAGGAACTGTTGTTGGTGCTTTTATTGCCGGGATTTTGGCAGTAGTATTGTTATTAATAAGGAGAATATTTAGTAATTTATAGATGAAAATAGACCAAGCTAGTATTATTCAGTTACCAAAAATGTTAGACCAACGTGGAAATCTGTCCTTTTTTGAGGGAAACAAACATATTCCATTTGACATAAGACGCACCTATTGGATCTATGATGTCCCTGGAGGTGAAATGCGTGGTGGACATAGTTACAGTAAGAATGAAGAATTTATTGTCGCATTATCTGGTAGTTTTGATATTGTATTGGATGATGGTAACGAAAAAAAGACCTTTTCTTTAAACAGATCCTATTACGGCATCTACATTCCGAACGGAATATGGAGACATATGGAAAATTTTTCTACTAATTCATTGGCCTTCATCGCAGCATCAACCGATTATAATGAATCTGATTACGTTAGGGATTATTCAAAATACTTAAGTAATATTGATGCAAAAAGCTAGTGTATATGGTTGTTCGGTCTTTGAACTGCCAAAGATTAGATACAGAGCGGGTAACATTACGCCAGTTCATAATAATATCGAAATCCCTTTTGATATTAAGAGAATTTTCTATTTGTATGATATTCCCGGTGGAGAATCACGCGGGGCACATGCACATAAAGAATGTCATCAATTTCTTATTGCCGCCAGTGGAAGTTTTGAAGTATTGCTCGATGATGGAAAGACAAAGCGAATTGTACAATTGAATAGGCCATATATGGGCCTTCATATTCCACCAGGGATTTGGGCATCAGAGATCAATTTTTCCTCTGGTTCAATATGCCTGGTTTTCGCCTCACAGACATATAAGGAAGGTGACTACATCCGGGATTACACAGAATATTTAAAACATAACAATGGCTAGCTACATTCACCCTCTGTCAGATGTTCATGCCGAAGCAATTGGCGATCTTACCAATATATGGCAGTTTACCGTTGTTTTAAAAGATGCTGTCATTGGAGAAAATTGTAACATCAATTGCAACTGTTTTGTTGAAAACGATGTTATTATTGGAAATAACGTCACTATAAAGTCTGGAGTTCAAATATGGGATGGAATAAGGATTGAAGACGATGTTTTTATAGGCCCTAATGTTACATTCACAAACGATTTGATTCCACGGTCAAAAGTCTACGATAGGCGAATCCAAAGAACAATATTGAAAAAAGGAAGTTCCATAGGAGCAAATTCAACAATCATAGGCGGAATTGTGATTGGCGAGAAATGCCTTGTAGGAGCAGGAAGTGTGCTTACCAAATCTATTTTGCCTTATACAGTTTGGTATGGCAACCCGGCAGTTCAAAAAGGATATATTACTGATGAATCTTGCCTGCTGAGCTTGGATCTGATTGATAAACAGACCGGTGATACGTATTATTTAGATGGTGATAAACCAATAAAACATGATTAAATTTTTAGATTTATATAATATAAACCAATTACATAAAGCAGAGCTATTAAAGGCCTTCGAGCGAGTAATTGACTCCGGATGGTTTATAATGGGCCGGGAATTAAAGCAATTTGAAGCTAACTTTGCCAGTTCTTGCGGGGCTAAGCACGCAGTTGGTGTTGCAAATGGGTTGGATGCCTTGATTTTAATCATAAGGGCATATAAGGAGATGGGCCTGTTTAAAGATGGCGATGAAATATTGGTTCCCTCAAATACTTATGTCGCAAGCATTTTGGCCGTTTCCGCTAACAATCTTGTTCCGGTTTTGGTTGAGCCGGAATTAAGTACTTTCAATATCGATCCTTCCTTAATTGAAAGACATATTACTAAAAAGACGAAGGCGATTTTGCCGGTCCATTTGTACGGACAGCTATGTAATATGGAAGTAATTCAATCAATTGCAAAAAAACATAGCCTAAAAATTATAGAAGATTGTGCCCAATCGCATGGGGCAATGTTAAATAATAAATTTGCTGGAAACTTAGGTGATGCTGCCGGTTTTAGCTTCTACCCAGGCAAAAACCTTGGTGCCTTAGGAGATGCCGGTGCTGTCACAACTAATGATGATAGTCTCGCCGAAACAGTAAGGGCATTACTTAATTATGGTTCTCATGTCAAATACAAAAATAAATATAAAGGTGTAAACAGCCGTTTAGATGAGATACAGGCTGCTCTCTTAAGCGTTAAACTCAACTATTTAGGTTCCGAAACTGAGAAAAGAAAATATATAGCAAATAAATATTTGGAAGGTATAAAGAACAGCAAAATCGTTTTGCCGCTTTGCACTTCAGAATCCAGTCATGTATGGCATCTTTTTGTTATACGGACAGCCGACCGAGAGACTTTACAACAATATCTTCTGGAAAACGAGATTCAGACTGTTATCCATTACCCTATACCACCTCACCATCAAGAGGCCTATAAGGAATGGAAATACATGTCTTTTCCAATTTCTGAACAAATTCATAGAGAAGTCTTAAGTCTACCAATAAGTCCAGTTATGAAAACTGAAGAAGTTGAAAAAGTGATATGGGTATTAAACCAATACTAAGCATAAAATATTTTTACGAATCAAATGACCAATCGACAGTCTTATCGTCAAATATTTAAGGCCACCAGTTTATTTGGTGCAGTACAGGTAGTAAATGTGCTTACAGGTATTATAAGGTCAAAATTTGTCGCAATTTTTTTGGGGCCGACTGGAATGGGAGTTTCTGCACTTCTGCTCTCCAGCGTAACTTTGGTGATAACGGTTGTTAGTTTAGGTATTAATTTCAGTGCTGTTAGAGACATATCAAGAGCAAACGAGTCTGGGGATAAAGAAGAATTAAATGTAATCGTAACTATCTTTAAAAGGTGGCTTTGGGTAAGCTGCATTTTTGGCACTATCGTGTTGATATCCCTTTCACCTATCATCAGCTCAATTGCTTTTGGGGATCGTGCTTATACCTTAAGTCTAATTTTACTTTCCTTAATGGCGATCTTTACTTTACTCACCAATGGAAATATCGCCCTGTTGCAGGGAACAAGAAAACTCAACTATGCAGCAAATTCAACAGTAATAGGCTCCCTTCTAGCACTTTTTACATCTATTCCTTTATATTATTTTTATGGTACTAAAGGAATTGTCCCGGCACTTATATTTAGTGCTGTTATTACTTTTATGGTAACAGAATATTTTGCTCGGAAGGTTTCAGTATCTTCTAGAAATGTAAGCCGAAAAGAGACCGTCGGGGTTGGCATGGCTATGGCAAAACTTGGTATGGTTATGATGCTGGGGCAGATTCTTGGAAGTGTTGTAGTATACTTCATTAATCTCGTCATTCGGAGTAAAGGTGGAATGGCCGATGTTGGATTATACCAGGCTGGAACCATGATCACCAACCAAAGTATTGGACTTGTATTTACTGCGATGAGCATGGACTATTTCCCCAGACTGTCAGTTGTGTCAAATGACAGTGAAAAGGTTAATGAAATGGTAAATCAACAGGCAACTATTACAGTATTGATCGCTAGTCCATTATTAATTTCTTTGATTATTTTTGCCCCAATAATTATACACATCTTATTATCACCACAGTTTTATGTGATTTCCAACTTCGTAAGATGGCTTGCATTCGGCACTTTATTTACGGCTCCGGCCGTAGTACTTGGATATATTGCGCTAGCGAAAGGGGATAAGAAAAGTTATTTCCTATATTGTACGGTCTATAACTCTTTATTTTCTATCTTTTTCTATTTAGGAGGATATCTGTTAAATGGGCTTGACGGGCTAGCAATAGGTATGTGCGTGTTTCAAATAGCATACGGTATCTTTTTAAGTATAAAATTCAATTATTTGTATTCGTTTTCCTTCAACAAACAGTTCATCATTCTTTTTTGCATCATAGGTCTGTTTTGTCTGTGTGCCATGATTTCAGTCTTTTTATTAAAGGGCATACCAGGATATTTGTTAGGTGGAGTAATTTTAATTTCTTCATCAATATATTCATGGCGAAGACTAGATAACCTAATTGGCATCAAAATTCATATTGTTGAAAAAATATCTAACTTTAGAAGAAAATAGCAATAATGAGCAATCAGATCCCATCTTTAGGTGCTGTCGTAAGAAAAATCAGCAACTACTTAAAAATCAAACAAAAGTTTGATGCAATCCATACTAAGTTAACAGATAACGGGCGTTTTTCGTGTAATTGGAGTGATCGCTTGCTTATTTTTGGAGAAGACACTGCTACAACCAGTTTTGATACTCATTATGTTTACCATACTTCCTGGGCTGCACGGATATTAGCGCAGTCACAACCCAATTTGCATATTGATATATCCTCAGATCTACGATTTGTCACTTTGGTTTCGGCTTTCGTTCCGATAGACTTTTATGATTATCGTCCTGTGGATATGGCCCTCTCTGGTTTGTCTTCAAAGCAAGGAGATCTGATGTCACTACCGTTTTCGGACAGTTCAGTTTCATCAATATCATGTATGCATGTAATAGAACATATCGGCCTGGAACGTTATGGCGATCCTCTTGATCCTAGGGGAGACATCAAGGCAATAAATGAGTTAAAACGTGTCTTAAAGCCTGGAGGGCAGTTGTTTTTTGTAGTCCCGGTTGGGGGAAGCGCTCGTATTCAATATAATGCCCACCGTATTTATACTTTTGACATGATTTCTTCGCTATTTGCAGATTTAATTCTGGACAAATTTGCACTTGTTACTGATGATGGGAAGTACATAGAACATTCTTCAAAGTCTCAGGCAGATCTGCAAAAATATGGGTGTGGTTGCTGGTTATTTAAAAAAGAATAGTGTCAGAAAGATATTAATGAAAATAGTAAAGTATCTAGTGCGGCTTTTAAAGCCATTTAAAAATTTCGTTGATAATATTTTATTTTTATTTAAATATAATATCCAGGAGAGGAATATTTCTGCAGAAAGCTTAAATCATTATCTTGATAACATCAGATATGAAATTCAGGGCGACATGAAAATACCTGTTCGTCCTGAAATTGAAGACCCTCGCTCCACTCTAGAGAAAATTATTACAGAAAAATGCTCCGTCAGTAGATTTGGAGATGGGGAATTTGAATTATTACAAGGAAAATCCATAGAATTTCAGGTCAGTTCAACGAGGTTACAGGAAAGGTTAAGAGAGATATTGATATCTAATAACCAGAATGTGATGATCTGCATTCCTCATTATTTCTGGTACTCTATTGAAGATTGCAACTCAACGATTAAAGATTACACTAGAGGCAAGGTTTCTCAGCGGAGGACTAATTACGAACAACTATTGTTAAAAAATAAGCGCTATTTTGCTACTGAATTTACCCAATTGTATATGACATATGATCAGAAAATAGATTTGACAGAATATTTTGAACGGCTAAGATCAATCTGGCTTGGACGAGATATAACGGTCATCCAAGGCTCCGGCATAACCAAAGGGTTTAAATTCGATATTTTTGATAATGCCTTATCTGTCAACTATCTTTACGCGCCATCAAGAGATGCATTTTCTCAATATGATGTGATTTTGGAAAATGCAAAACAAACCGATAAAGGACGTTTGATACTAATTATATTGGGGCCAACGGCAACCGTTTTGGCCTATGATCTGGCTATTTCAGGTTTTCAGGCGCTAGATCTGGGACATACGGCAAAGGATTTCAATTTTTATAAAAACAACGTTGAGAAAAATTCATCCAATATCCATAAATTTTACATGGCAGACTAATGAAGAAAATCATTAACAGTATATCAATTATCGTTTTCTCTAAAGACAGACCATTACAATTGGATGGCTACCTCCGTAGCCTCTTATACTTTAGCGATCTTGATGAAAAACAAATCACTGTATTGTATAAGGATAGTAATGAAATTTTGTATGAAAATCTTTTCGGTGACTATCAGTTCGTAAATTGGATCAAAGAAGATAAATTCATGAATAACCTGACAACAGTCATTAATAATTCGTCTGAGTATATTATGTTTGGCTGTGATGATGTAATTTTCAAAGACTTCATTGACATTAATTATGCTTTAAATACAATGTTTGATCGAAAGGACCTTTTCGGATTTAGTCTCCGGTTGGGTCGCAACATTAAACCGAGTCCAAAAAATATTGTTGTCGAACCATCACATATTACTTGGAACTGGAAGGCTAATAATTTAAGTAGCTGGAATTACCCCTGGGAACTTGATTCAACCATTTATCGCAAAGAAGATGTGCTCGATATTTTGTCTCAACTGGATGAGAAAAAGATCAAAAATCCTAATTTCTTTGAAAGCGAGATCGCAGGTAACCTGTCAAATTATATAAAACTTTATAAGATGGCTGCGTTTCATAAAAGCAAATCAATTGTGGTGACGGTAAATAGGGTTCAGGAGACATTTAAGAACGAATTTGATGATTCACTTGCAACAGATGTCCATAGCTTATACAGAATCTATCTGACAGGAGCAAAAATGGATTATTTAAAAATCTCAGAAAAAAGCAATAAACACATTCATGTAGGTGCAGAATATTTTAAACTTACTGGTACAACAAATTATCAGCTAAATCTGATAATGCGGTTCCAATTTTATTGTAAAAAATTAAGAAATTTTCTGAAGCGTTCTATTTAAACCTATTTATCAGTTCCATGAGAATATTAATACCCGTGTTACAGTTTGGAAACTCCGGTGGTTTTCGGGTTTTATCAAATTTAGCAAATACCTGGATTGCCAGCGGTCATGAGGTTGTTTTTATGAGTCCAATTGCAAACATTTTGCCTTATTTTCCTACTGTAGCAAAAATTATTTGGATAGATGTAAACGGTGATACTTGCGCGGAAAATATGATCATTGAAGAAGCACGATACTCGATGTTTCAACGTTGGAGAGCATTATATCGAGCGTTAAATAAATTGAATTCTTCATTCGACGTAGTCCTGGCTAATCATTCTCTATCAACTTATCCGGTATATTTCTCGCGAATAAAAGCTAAGAAGTTTTATTATATACAAGCATATGAACCGGAGTACTATCAGTCACTTGGGGGTTTGAAATCTAAATGCCTGAGTTTATTTTCGTGGTTTAGTTATTATCTAAATTTGGAAAGGATAGTAAATGCCGATCTTTATATGCGTTATAAAAATATTAGGGCTAAAATGGTAGTTACCCCAGGAATTGATTTGGAAATATTTAAGCCTCAAGCGTCAGATTTTGTTGATAAACGCGGAATAATTGGCTGCATAGGACGTGTGGAATCGTTTAAAGGTACTAGTTATATACTTGATGCTTTTTTACTTGCCTATAAACGGAACCCTAATTTAAAATTGCATATTGCTTTTGGTGATAAGTCTAATGAGAAATTACACCCTGCAATAAAGGTTTTCATGCCGAAAAGCGATCGCGAGTTGAGTGTATTTTATAATTCATTAGACATCTTGGTTACAGCAGGAACCGTTCAGCTTGGTGCCGCCCATTACCCTGTTATAGAGGGTCTTGCATGTGGCATTCCTGTTATCCATACCGGATATTACCCTGGAACAGTATCAAATTCCTGGATTGTTCCTATTCGGGATGCTCAGGCAATAGCGGACAAGATTTTTGAAATTAGTTCAAATCAGAAATTGAAGGATCTTAAGATTGCAAAGGGATTTAGTAGTGTTGATAAATTTAGCTGGCCACTAGTAGCTCAAAAAATGTATTCTTATTTTTTAAATTGAGTATATGTGGTTTTATTATGTGCTATACTTTTTATTAGTAACCGCGTTTTATTTCGCAGTAAGATATGATAGACAAAAAGAAATATTTATTGCTTGTCTTGCATTGCTCTGTGTAATTTCCGGGTTCAGGCCTTCAACCTGTTGCCTCGACTACCTAAATTATGTGGATTATTATAAAGATGTGGACAAAATCGGTTTATTACAAATTGAACCAACCTTTTTTTTAATTGCAAACATTGCCCGAAGTTTGTTTGATACCTCAATTGCGGTATTTGTCATTTACAGTGTCCTTGGTGTTTTTTCGAAGGGGTATGCATTTATAAAATTATCAGAATTCTATTTGTTATCACTAATTATTTACAGTGCAACTTTTTTCATACTTCACGAAATGACTCAAATTAGAGTGGGGGTCGCCTCCTCCATTCTATTGTTGGCGGTTCCGGTTATCTACGAAAAAAAATGGTTTATTTTCTTTTGTCTAATTCTGCTTGGTACATTATTTCATTACTCGTTTTTAATATTTTCTTTTTTTTATTTTCTTAATCCTAATCGAATCAGACCCGTTTTCTATATTTGTCTATTGGTATTTGGTTATTTGATTTTTTTATTAGGTATAAACGCAGCTTCCTTAATGGAATACGTTCCTATTGATTTCATCTCTGAAAAATTCAAAGTCTATAACAGCCTTCTTGAAAATGGGCAAGATGATAAAATTAATGTATTTAATCCACTAGTAATTTTTAGACTTAGTTTCTTAATGTTATTATTGTGGAAATGGGAATATCTATACGAAAGGAATAAATACGCGATTATTCTTATCAAAATATATGCATTCTCCAATTTTTTCTTTGTTTTTCTATATTCTTTGCCGGTTTTAGCGTTCCGAACAAGGGAATTATTAGGCATTGTTGAAATAATATTGCTGCCATTTTTTGTCTATCTCATTAAGGAAAAACATATAGCATTTATAGCCATACTAGTAGTAGGCCTCACTATGATGTCTATCGAAATGTGGTACAATGGTTTGATATTGGGATATTTTTAATTTTTTGTAAATTTGGGCATATATATGCAGGAATATATTTATAGTCATGTTTTGCCTATTGTTGTTTTATATAGACAGACAATTGAAGAGTCTTCCACATTACTCAGTCTAAATGCATCTTTGGCATTGTTAAATTTAAAGATGGATCTTTTTATCTATGACAACAGCCCAGAGGCTAATGTCTCGGATAATCATTTTAGCTGGCGACAGTTTAGAGTACATTATTCCCATGACCCTACAAACGGGGGGCTAAGTAAGGCATATAATGAAGGCGCAAAAAAGGCAGTTCAAATGAACAAAAAATGGTTGTTGCTTCTTGATCAGGATACATCTTTTGCTAAAACAATACTGTCCAGTTATCAAGTCGCAGTTGACAATAATCCAAGAGTCAGGCTATTTGCTCCTATCTTAGAATTGAGTAATGGGATTATATTTTCACCGTGTATCAATAAACACAAGAGAGGTTATCCAGCAAAGGAAATTTCATCAGGCTTGCATAGTCTTTCCAAACTGTCCCCTGTTAATAGTGGTATTCTCGTAGATTTGAATCTATTCCTTGAAGTAGGTGGTTACAATGAAAATCTGAAAGTTGATTTTTGTGATTTCCAGTTTCTTGAAAAAATTCAAAAGAAAGAGAGTGATTTTTATGTCGTTGATTCTGTAGCTTCACAAGATTTTTCCAGTGATGAAGTTTCTCTGCAGAAACAGCGACATAGGTTTGAGATTTACCTTAAAGATGCAATAAATTGTGAGAAGACAAGTTTAAAGGATAAGCTGGAATTTTTGTACACTGTAACAAGACATACGCTCGGGCTCACTTATAAACAAAAAAGCCTGGTCTTTATTAAGATTTATTTTTTAAAATATTTAACATGCTAATGGATAATTATCGTGCTTCAGTATGCATGGCGACATATAATGGTGAAAAATATATTTACGACCAGATTAAGTCCATCCTTGACCAGCTACGATCCGATGATGAATTGATTATCTCAGACGATCAGTCTAAAGACCATACAATCAGCATAATCGAGTCTTTTAATGATCCACGGATTAAACTGTTTCTTCATAAGAACGTAGGAAGGCCAACGGAAAATTTCCAAAATGCATTGGAAAAAGCTGAAGGCGAAATTATCTTCCTGGCGGATCAAGACGATGTATGGATTGAAGGAAAATATGAGAAAATGCGAAAGCTCCTGAAAACATATGACTTAGTTCTTAGCAATTCAATTTTAGTGGATGAAGATTTAAAAGTATTAAATTCGTCTTTTTTTCACTATCATGGATCTGCTAAAGGTGTTGTTAGAAACGCCATTAAAAACTCTTATTTTGGCTCCTGTATGGCTTTTAGAAAGGGCCTGCTGCAATACGCATTACCTTTCCCCTCAACACTGGAGATTGGGCACGACATTTGGCTGGGTTTGGTAGCGGAAATGACCGGGAATGTCTATTTTACAAATGAAGCTATGATTCTATATCGGCGGCATGGGTCTACAGTTACGCCTCATGGCATTGGTAAAAGTAAGCGAAGTTTATTTGTTAAATTATGGAGCCGGATCATTGTGTTAAAATACGTTCTTAAATTTTATTTAAAATATCTTAAACATGCAAGAAGGATTAGTGTCCATAATAACACCAATGTATAACGGGGAAAGATTTGTTAGTCTAACCATCACATCCGTATTAAATCAAACTTATCCTAATTGGGAGATGATCATTATCGACGATGGGTCAAAGGATAAAGGCCCTGCAATAGTTGCTGAATTTGTAGCAAAGGACAATAGAATAAGCCTGTTTAGTCAGAAAAATGGTGGTTCTGCTGCGGCAAGAAATAACGGAATTAGGCGTGCCCGAGGTCAATATATTTCATTACTGGATGCAGATGACACATGGAACCCTGATTTCCTGGAAAAGCAAATTAGTTTAATGAAGGATAAGAAAGCATTATTGGTTTATTCCTCTCATACCCGAATTGATGAACATTCAAAAGAGATTTTAAAACCCTATATCGTCCCGGAAAAGATCGCTTACAATGATCTTTTAAAAACATGTTATATTTCATGTCTAACAGGTGTCTACGATACCAGTGAATTTGGGAAAATATATCTCAGGGAAGACATGAAAAGCTTGCGTGATGATTATGTATATTGGCTAGAAATTCTAAAGCATGTAAAGGTAGCTTATGGAACAAAAGATGTAATTGCCAATTATAGAATTCTTGACTCTTCTGCAAGCCGGAAAAAGAGAAATGTTATTATTCCACATTTTAAGGTCTTGTACAAGGTAGAGAAATTAGGACTATTACGTAGTTTGTACTATTTGTCAAACTGGGCTGTTATAAGTTACTTTAAGTATAAAAAATGAATAACAAATATGACTTTCTTATTGTCGGTGCCGGATTATATGGTTCTACCTTCGCATACGAAGCGACAAAACGTGGCAAAAAATGCTTGGTTGTAGATAAACGAAACCATATTGCCGGAAATATATACAATGAAAATATTGAAGGAATTAATGTACATACCTACGGCGCTCACATTTTTCATACAAGTAGCAGGAGGATTTGGGATTATGTTAACTCCTTTGTGGAATTCAATAGATATACAAATTCGCCAATAGCAAACTATAAAGGAGATCTGTATAATTTACCTTTTAATATGAACACTTTTTATCAGTTGTGGAAAGTGAAGACACCTGATGACGCAAGATCAAAAATTGAGGAACAAATCAGTTCTCATATAAAAAAAGCGCCGAGAAATTTAGAGGAACAAGCATTATCTCTTGTTGGTGGCGACATTTATTACAAGTTAATAAAGGGCTATACCGAAAAGCAATGGGGTCGGAAAGCTACTGAGCTTCCTGCCTTTATTATTAAACGTTTGCCGATTAGATTTACGTTTGATAATAATTATTTTAATGATAATTACCAAGGTATTCCCATTGGTGGATACAACAAAATTATTGAGAAGATGCTTGCCGGAATCGATGTAGAATTAAATACGAACTATATTCACAATAGACCTACACTTGATAACATCGCAAAGAATGTGGTTTTTACTGGAATGATTGACGAATTTTATGATTATAGATTTGGTGCTTTAGAATATAGATCTTTAAAGTTTGAACATGAGATATTGGATATGCCAAACTATCAGGGTAATGCAGTTGTCAATTATACTGATTCTGAAACTCCTTTCACTCGTATCATTGAACATAAACATTTTGAATTTGGAAATCAGGACAAAACTATTATAACCAGGGAATATCCCCTGGAGTGGACTAAAAGGAATGAACCTTATTATCCAGTTAATGACGAAAAAAATGATAAACTTTTCAAGAGATACAAAGAGCTGTCCAGGAAAGAGCAAAAAGTCATTTTTGGTGGGAGATTGGCTGATTATAAATACTATGACATGCATCATGTTGTTGGTTTAGCTCTCAAAAAGATTGCGGAAGTATTTAAAGAGAAAGAGTCACTCGATATAATTTAACTATGGCAATTCTAATTACAGGTATTTCGGGTTTTGTCGGTAGGAATTTACAGTCTTATCTAATTAAATATTCCAAAGAAGAAATATCTGATTTGGATCTAAGAACCCGTTGGCTGGAGAAAATTAAAACTGATACAAATACTATAGTCCACCTCGCGGGTAAAGCTCATGATTTACTGAATTCCTCTCATCCGGACGAATATTATAAAATAAACTTTGATCTAACTTGTAAAGTTTACGATGCTTTTTTAAAGTCAAATGCTAAGTGTTTTATATTTGTTAGTTCAGTTAAGGCTGTTGCCGACAGGATAGAAGGTACTTTGGACGAAACTATTACTCCCCATCCGGAAACCCACTATGGGAAATCAAAACTCATGGCTGAAGAGTATATAATGCAACAGCCTTTACCTAAGGGTAAAAATTTTTATATATTGAGACCATGTATGATCCATGGGCCTGGTAATAAGGGAAATTTAAATCTGTTGTATAGATTTATTCAAAGGGGAATCCCTTACCCATTAGCAGCATTTGATAATAAAAGATCATTCTTAAGTGTCGAAAATCTTTGTTTCGTGATAAAAGAGATAATATCTTCGAACAAAGTCCCGTCTGGAATCTATCACATTGCAGATGATGAAGCACTATCCACAAACGAATTGATAACATTATTGGCGCGGAGTCTTGGGAAAAACCCAAAACTCTGGATAATTTCTAAGTCAATTATTCGTAAATTAGCATGGATAGGTGATAAGTTAAGGCTTCCGTTAAATAGTGAACGCTTAAATAAGCTTACTGAGAATTATATTGTAAGTAATGAGAAGATTAAAAAGGTATTACTTTTAGAATTGCCAATTCAATCAAGTGAGGGCATAATAATAACGGCAAATTCTTTCAACAATGGATAAATATCTCATAACTGGTGGACGAGGATTTTTAGGCAAATATATAAGTGATCATATGTCTGCACTTGGTTTTCAGGTTGAAACTCTTGGGCGTGGAAGTGGAAATTCCATAGTCTGCGATCTGTCATTGAGATACCCTTCATTAGATACCCACGTTGATATTGTTGTTCACTGTGCCGGTAAAGCCCATATTTTTCCCAGGACAGAACGTGAAAAAATTGAATATTCCGACGTTAATGTAAATGGCATGAAAAACTTACTAATAGGTTTGGATGCTGCAGTAATTAGACCGAAATCATTTATCTTTATAAGCTCTGTTTCAGTCTACGGCAAAGATGAAGGACTAGATATTAATGAGCATAGCCCACTTTTGGCAAATGATCCATATGGACAAAGTAAAATTGGAGCTGAAAGTATAATTAGGGAATGGTGTGACCAAAATAATGTTAAATGTACTATCCTTAGACTGCCACTGGTAGCCGGCCAAAATCCACCGGGAAACCTGAAAGCAATGATAAATAGTATAGCTAAAGGATATTATTTTAACGTTTCTAGCGGAAGAGCGCGTAAAAGTATAGTTATGGCTCAGGATGTGGCAGAACTAATTCCCCGAGCCGCAAATATAGGTGGGATATTCAATTTAACAGATGGCTACAACCCATCATTTAAGGAGCTTTCAGTCCTTATTGCAAATCAGCTTAATAAACGATATCCAATATCTTTGCCGGTATGGATGGAAAAAATCCTTGTTTTTCTAGGAAATTATCTTGGCTTTTTTACGCCATTCAATGCATACAGATATTCAAAACTTACGTCCAGCCTTACTTTTGATGACAGGGCAGCAAGGGAGACATTGGGATGGAACCCCAGACAAGTGTTGCAAAATTTCAAAATCAGATAATTTATTATGCGACATCACTTAATTCGCATAGTATTATTCATCTACTGGAAGCTGATAAACGTAGTTTGGTTCTTTTTGACACAGAAAAAAGAGCAGTTGATTTTACAAAGCGACTATTCAATTGTTGTCATAACCTACATCGACAGGTTTGATACTTTTTTTAAGCCGTTGATAAAAAAGTTAAGATTTTGTTTTCCGGATACTCAATTGATTGTTGTAGTCAACGGTCATTTTGATGTTATCAGACAAAACGAATATCTTATAAATTTAAATCTCTTTCTGAAAAAATATAAAAATGTAAAGGCTATTAAGTTCGAGACTCCCCAAAGCCTGAGCAAGCTCTGGAACCTCGGTCTCCTGGAAGCTGCCTGTGAAAGGGTGATGATATTGAATGATGATGTCAACATTTCTCCATGGTTCAGGTCTGAAATCAACCACAGCGGTATATTAAATGAGCGAATTACATTAATGAACAGAAGTTGGAGTCATTTTATGATCTCTAAAGACATAGTAAGAAGGGTAGGCTGGTTCGACGAGCGCTTTCCTGCCATTGGTAATGAAGACGAAGATTATGAAGCCAGACTCGTATTCAGTGGAATTACATTACCAACCATTACATTTAGGCAGATCCAGAATATCGTAGAAATTCCTAAAAGCTATTCATATGGAGAGCACGTAGAATTGGTTAATATTAAGTATGTAAAGGCCAATAAAGAATTCTTTAATTCAAAATGGGAAATTTCTAGCAATAGAAAAGAAGGATTTAAGTATGTGCAAATATTAGGTGCATATTTAAAGCTTAAAAATGGAATGGAAACACCTGATTTTTATGATCTTAACCAAATATGAACCAACAAAATATGAAGCTGGAAAAAGATCGTATTGTCAGGAGTAGTTTCTTTTCTATCCTACAGATTATAACCACGTCTCTTGGTTACATTGGTATTTATTTATTAATTATTTTTACCTTGGGAAAGGAACAACTGGGCATTTGGTCTATCATTACCTCTGTTCCTGCTGTTATGTCTTTTCTTGGTTCAGGAGTTTCAGGGTCATTAGTTAGGCACGTACCATCCTACGCTGACAGAAATCAAATAATTGCGATTAATAAGCTGATTACAAATGGAATTTTGTTTAATTTACTACTTGCGCTGGTCATAATTATTCCTGCATTAATTTTTAAAATGGAAGTTTTAGGGTTTATGTTTGGCATTACTATCGTTCCCCAGCTTTACATAAATATTTACTATATCACACTTTTAGTCTTTCTGATCAACTTTGTTGGGTCAGTTAATTTGTCGGCATTAGATGGTTTACAACTTATCTCCTTAAAGAATAAACTGCTAATTTGCTGTTCATTATTTTTTTGCTTCAACGCATTTATATTTATTTATCTCTTTGGCTTAATTGGTCTGTTATATGCACAATTGATGCAAGGATTACTGGTATTTTCCTTCAGTATTTTTGCCCTATATAAAATAGGCCGCATCAACCTTAGCCTTCGGGATATTGATAGAAAAGTAATCCGCCTTTTCTACACCTACGGCGGAAGGTTGCAATATATTTCCATATTATCAATGCTGTTTGATCCCGCAACCCGATATTTTCTTAACCGTTACTTTGGATTGAGTACGGTTGGAATCTATGACATTGTAAACCGTGTAATCACACAGATTAGGATGCTGATTATAAGTGCAATGCAGGTAATAACCCCATTTGTTGCCAAACGCGACAAAGAAAGCAGTTTCGATTTGATCTATAATAAGGCATTCAGAGGAGCACTTATGATGTGCAGTATTTTATTTGGCTGTTTGATTACTGCCTCATTTTCGGTGATCTATTTATTTAAAAAAGTGGAGGTAGTAGATTTTCAAATCCTTGTGCTCTATCTCTCAAGCGCCAATGTTATTAACATTCTGGCTTCACCGGCCTATTTTATCATGATGGGAGTGGGTAACCTAAAATACATTACGATTTCACATTTCATGTCAACCACTTTAAATATAGTTCTTTTCCTGTGTCTCGGCAATTTAATGGCAGCATCAATTATGGTTTTGCCCACATTTGCAGCAACAATTCTTTCATCAGTTTACGTTGCTGTCAGCTTTAAAAAGAGCTATATCAAGCGATCCGACATTCTGAAAAGAGCCGATCTTGGTATATATTTAACGAGCCTGTTGTTCCCACTAATATGTGTAGCCATTTCCTATTTGCATTTTAATCTAATTATTTTGATCACAGTAGCAGTTATACAAAGCATGACCTTATTGTTTCTAAGCCTTAAGAATGAGTATCTTAGAGAAGTAATTGATATAGTGTTAAAACGTAGACCTATAAAAGCTGTTCCATGAATATCCCGAAGGTTACTATTATCACAGTAGTTTTAAATGGCGAAGCTCATATTGAATGTGCAATAAAAAGCGTTCTTGCTCAGACATATAATAATATTCAATATATCATTATAGATGGACAGTCGACTGATGGAACGTTAGCAATTGTTAACAGATATAAAGAAAAACTAATACTGATTAGTGAGCCGGATAGCGGTATTTATGCCGCGATGAACAAAGGACTCCAACTCGCAGACGGAGAACTTATCGGTATTTTAAACAGTGACGACTGCTATGAGCCTAATACAGTTGAACTCGTAGTTCATGCAGCCAACGAACATCCTTCATATGATATTTATCACGGTTTACTTCGTTGGATCGACGAAGATCAGATTTCTGCATGGGTTCTTGGTCACCATCATAGTTTTTTAAAGCATGGAATGATTGAGCACCCAACTTGTTTTGTAAGAAAGGCGGTATATGACACTATTGGTCACTTTGACGCAGATTATGCGGCGGCCGCAGATTATGCTTTTATGTTGAAAGCCTTCAATCATGGCAAAAAATTCTATTTTCTGGAGCGTATTCTTGCAAGCTTCCGCTCAGGTGGTATCTCAGGTTCTTTCCGCGGAGCCGTTGAAACCCTGACGATAAGACATAAATTTGGATTTATTAGTGCAAATAAGAGAAGACTATTAACAGCTTACTGGTGGTTAAGAACTCGTCAATGAAAGTGGCCTTTTTAATAAGTGACAGCTCACTTGAACGTGGGGGAGAACGTGCGACAATAACGCTTGCAAACAGTTTCGCTGCTGGAAATTACGAGGTAAACTTATTGTCACTATACCAAAAAAATAAGCCAGGTTTTTTTGAGGTAGATAAGCGCATCCAGGTTCATATCGCAATCAAGGGATCCCAATCTAAATCTAAATGGCTGTTCCAAAAGCTTAAAGAAATGATATTTGTCTTTGGTCAGCTTAGAAGGATTGATATTGATGTGTTCATTGGAGTTGGGACTTACTGTTCCGTGCTCCTAGGGTTTTTTAAATGGCTAAATAGCAAAAAAAAATATGTAGCCTGGGAGCATTCTAATTATTTTGCGGTCTCGCCCGCCTGGGATAGACTTAGAAAGGTCTACTATCAAAAATTAAATGCGATTGTCTGCTTAAATCAAACCGATCTTAAAATCTATCTTCAAGAATTTAAGAATGTCTATCAAATTCCGAATATGATAGGCTTTAAAACTGAAGACAAGGCGACAAGAGAGAGAAAAATTATTTTATCAATTGGCGCTTTGGAGGAAGAAAAAGGTTTTGATCTTTTAATTCGCGCTTTTCACACTGTAAAGCATTTAGACGATTGGAATCTTTTAATTGTTGGAGCCGGAAGTAAGAAAACAGAATTATTAAGATTGGCTGCACAATTGGAGATGCGCGATAGAGTGATTATCAAAGACAATACGAAGGCAATAATTCGGGAATATCTCAATGCATCTATCTATGTGCTGCCATCCAGAAGAGAAGGCTTTGGAATGGTGCTTATTGAGGCAATGGAATGCGGCCTGCCTTGTATCGCTTTTGATTGCCCAACAGGTCCGGCAAATATTATTACTCATTACCAAAATGGGCTTTTAGTCCCGGCTTTGGATTATCGGGCTCTTGGTCAAATGATGGCACTTTTGGTAAGCGAAGGCGATCTGGCCAGGAAATTGAGTAACGCAGGATTGACAACTGTTGAACAGTATAGTGAATCAAAGGTTTTGTCATTTTGGAAGATTCTATTAAATGATTTGTACCAATGATAATCGGGATAGACTATAGATTTGCTGTAACGAGCGTTAGAGGCATAGGCTACTATATCCGAAAGGTCGTGGCCCACCTTGCATTGCTTGATGTGACCAATAGCTATATATTGTATGTAAATGAAGATGTAAAAACTGTACTTCCTTCAAACTTTAAGGCAGTTAGATTACAAAGTAAAAATTTGATTTTATTTGAACAATACTACTTGCCACGGCAAGCACAGCTTGATGGGGTTGATGTTTTATGGTATCCCTCAAATTCAGGCCCCATCTTCCTTAAAAAAAGAATCCGATTGGTTGTGACCATACATGATCTTGCCTTTATAAAAGCAAAGACATCAGTCTTTATAGATATGATTACTATTGAGAAAACTAAATTCGCTTTAGCAGAACTTTACAGGTTGTTGTCGCTAAAGCTCGGACTTACAAGAATCAATGAAATAATAACTGTATCCGATTTTTCTGCGTTAGAGATTCAAAAACGGTTACATAGAAAAGCCGTAGTGATACACAACCACGTTGAGGAAATTTCAAATAATATCGAAGACAATACGATATTGGAGCGATTAGGGATAAATTCAAAAAACTATATTTATACAATAGCTGGAGAAGCACCTCATAAAAATTTAAGTGGATATATCAGGCTATTTAAGGAGTTTACTATCAAAAAAACCTTAGTGATCAGCGGTGTTTATAATCCTAAATTAATTCTTAAATATTCGTCGCCTGACGTCATCTTCACCGGGACTATCACAGAATCAGAAAAAAAATCCTTATACAACCACGCTGCTTGTTTTTTACTGCTTTCTTATCAGGAGGGCTTTGGAATACCCATACTCGAAGCAATGCAGTTTGGATTACCTATTATCAGTTCAGACGGGGGCTCACTTCCAGAAATTGGCGACGGGGCAGTTACACTGGTCGATCCGAACAATCTTAAACAAGTAGCACTTCTATTAAATGCTACTATTGAGTCTGGGTTTGTACCTTTGGCAAATCAGAAAGTGCAACTAAAGAAATTCAGTAACTGGACGAAATCAGCGAAATCTCACCTGGAAGTATTTATAACAAGACATCGATAAAATGAAAAAACTGGTTTTTTTTCTTCCTGATATTACTACCTCAGGTGGTGTAGAGAGAGTTGTATGCAGTCTCGCCAACGCCTTACACGCTACAGAATTATATGAAGTGCATATTCTTACCAGTGTCAAAGCGGAAACTTTGCCCCATTACCAGTTGCACAGCGACATTTGTATAGACACACTTTCATGCACGGATTATCCTCGAAATTCCTTTTCAAAGATACTATGGTATTTAAAACTCGTTGAGCCGCTACAAAAATACATCAAACAAAACTCTCCAGATACTATCTTTTCCGAAGGTGGATACCTTTCCCTTTGCCTGGCATTGGTCAGGACGAGGAAAACAAAGAAAATTGGATGTGAGCACATCAATCATAAAGCATTAAATCTGGTTCATTCCTTTGTTAGAAGGCATTTGTTCAAAAGACTGGATGCGCTTGTGGTACTCACCGCCCAGGATCAAACTTATTACCAGGCTTTTTTAAGAAATGTTGTTCTGATTCCAAACTTTATTGATATTGAAAACCTTTTTTTTGAAGGATCCAGAGACCAAACCATTGTGGCTTGTGGCCGTTTGGTAAATCAGAAAGGTTTTGATCTTCTGATCAAGGCCTTTTACAATGTACATAAAAATGAGCCTGGCTGGAATTTGGTCATTTATGGTGAGGGTACGGAAAGACACAAATTGGAAAAATTAACCTCTGATCTCGCATTGCAATCATCTGTAATATTACCCGGTTTTACAAAAAGTATTTATCACAACCTTCAGCGAGCATCAATTTTCGTTATGCCATCAAGGTATGAAGGATTTCCACTTGCTTTATTAGAAGCTATGACAGTCGGGTTGCCGGTTATCTGTACAAATATCAGTGGCATCGACGCACTTATCAGAAACAACGAAAATGGACTATTAGTGGATCCAAATAACGTCACCGGAATTGAAAAAGCAATTCTTAGGCTAATTGGATCAAGCGAACTACGCGAATCCTTATCTTATGCATCAAGGATAACTGCAAGTGACTACCATGTCAGTGTAGTAATAGACAAATGGCAAAATTTAATCGGAATGACGAAACACAATGGCAGAAATGGAATTTAGTGTGCTAATGTCAGTATATTTCAAAGAAGAGCCATCATTTTTGAAGGAGGCGTTGCTTAGCATTAGAAATCAGACACGCAGACCTGGTGAAATTATTCTTATGATCGATGGTGGTATTTCATCAGCGCTGGAACAGGTTATCGATCATTTTAAAAGAATTAATCCCGGACTACTCAAGACGTTCGGGATTCCTAGCAGTGCGGGTCTTGGAAATGCACTTAAACTTGGACTTAACCATTGTCAACATGAAATTGTCGCCCGAATGGATAGCGATGATATTGCTGTACCGTCAAGATTTGCAAAACAATTTGAATTTTTAAAGAATAATCATGATATCGCCATCGTGGGCTCTAATATTGAAGAATTCAATAATCTTCCCGGAGACCTCAAACGGTATAAGATAATGCCCGAAAACGAAACAGAAATTGTCAGATATGCCAAATATAGAAACCCTTTAAACCACCCGACTATTATGTTCAGAAAGGACGCAGTCATTTCTTCCGGCAGTTATAACGGCGATTTCGAATTATTTGAAGACTACAGTTTATTTATCAGAATGCTGGTCCAAGGCCACAAATTTCATAACATCCAGGAAAATCTTTTGTATTTTAGGATTGGTGATGGCCTTGCAAATATTCGTCGCAGAAGCGGGATGCATTATGTAATGAAGGAACTTAAGTTCCTAAAATATGCTTATGACATTAAGTTTATTAATTTAGCGGAGTATTTTAACTCTCTGATAATGAAGATTTTCTTAAGATTAGTTCCGCCAAAGATTGTTTTATGGTTTTATAAAAAGTTTCTGAGGTTTAAAAGCAGCGCATAATACTATACCTTTGTATGCATAAACTGTTTAAAAATCTTAATGACCAGTATATACCTATACCCTCTTTTTTTAGTTCTCTTTTTTTTAATAATGCTGCTTTATTTTAAGCTCGCAGATCACTATAATATCATTGATAAGCCAAATCACAGGAGTTCACACTCTGTATTGACCATTAGGGGCGGAGGTGTTATTTTTCCTATTGCTGCAATAATTTATTCCTTTCTGGACCACTTTCAACATCCTTATTTTATTATAGGCTTATTTTTGATTTCATTTATCAGCTTTCTTGACGATCTACTTACTTTAGACAGCAAAGTCAGGCTTTTTGTCCATTTGATCTCTGTTGCAGCAATGCTTTACGAACTGCGGGTAGATGTTATGCCGTTTTATATAATTGCTATTTCAGCAATATTCGCTATAGGGGTAATTAATGCATACAATTTCATGGATGGAATAAATGGAATGACAGGGGCATACAGTCTGGTAAGCATGTCAACTTTATATTACATCAATGAATACATTATTAAATTTGTGGCCAGCGACCTGTTGATACTGACAGGTATCTCTATATTAGTATTTAACTATTTTAATTTCAGAACTGTAGCCAAGTGCTTTGCCGGCGATGTTGGAAGTATTTCAATAGCCTTCATCATAATATTTCTTACAGGGGGGTTAATTTTAGAAACCCAAAACTACAGCTATATTTTATTTTTTCTGGTATACGGTCTTGATGCCGGATCAACCATTGTCTTCAGGCTGATGAGAAAAGAAAATATTCTGGAAGCTCATAGAAGTCATTTCTACCAATATTTGGCTAACGAAAGGAATGTTTCTCACAAGCTGATATCTTCAGGATATGCAACAATCCAATTAATTATCAATATATTATTACTCCGTTGTAGTTCAATTTCCCTTACTTGCTTCCTTATTATCATGTTTACAGCCACTATTCTATTCATGGCTATCCGTTTTTTTACCGAAGGAATAAATCGTTTGTTGAGAACAGGGATTTAAATTAATAAAACAAGAAATAATTCTATATCTTTATCGCAATGCTCTCTTTTAATTTATCATCATGTAGCGTAGGCGATAGAAACTACGTTTTAAGAGTAGCACGGAATTTGTAGTGTAGTTGTTATACTTTATTTTAAAAATTGTTTACTCAAATCAACATAGTCCCCAGGTGGATCATCTTTTGTTTAGATCTTTTGATCTGTATGCTGTCGCTATCTGCTGCCTACCTAATCAGATATAATTTTGACCTCTCTACAATGGACTATGTGGAGTTTAGTAGAAATGTTCTGATTCTAACGGGAATCAATACAGTCGTCTTTTTCAATGTAAAGACCTTTTCCGGAATTATAAGATATACCAGCGCTCAGGATAGTATCCGTATTTTGTTTGCTGTGCTGATTAGCAATGGATTATTTTTCCTTATCAATCTTTCGGTTGTTGCGTTTAAAGATGCCGCATATGTCTCCAATAGTGTTCTGGCAATCAATGGGCTTGCTAGTTTTTTATTATTGATAACTTATAGGGTGCTGGTTAAATACTTTTTTATGTACATCAAAAACCTAAAACTTGATAAAGTACGGGTAATGATATACGGTGCGGGTGAAGCCGGAGTTGCAACAAAGAGAACCTTTGATCACGATAACAAGGTCAATAAAAATATTATTGCATTTGTTGATGATGACGAAAGGAAGGTAGGAAAAACAATTGATGGAGTTAAGATTCTTGATGCGAGGAACCTGGTAAATCTTATTGTTGAACATCAGCTTGATGAAATTATTTTCGCATCTTATACCATACCTCTGGAGCGAAGAAACCAGATTGTGGAGGTGTGCCTTGAGAATGAGATCCAGGTCCTAAATATACCACCTGCCGACGTTTGGATAGGAGGAAAACTAAATACATCTCAAATACAAAATATAAATATTGAGGATCTTCTGAATCGCGAATCTATAAATATCGATATAGAAGGTATCGGCAGACAACTTAAAAATAAAAGAATATTAATTACAGGCGCGGCCGGATCCATTGGCAGCGAAATCGTGCACCAGCTTCTAAAATTTGAGGTGGGATTGATTATCCTGAATGATCAGTCCGAAACGGCTCTTCATGACCTTTATCTGGAACTTACTGAGAATTATAAGAATACGAATTTTCTTTCTTACATCGGTGATGTAAGGGATGAAAAAAGGATGGAACATTTATTTTCAGCTTATAAACCACACTATGTATACCATGCAGCTGCATACAAACATGTTCCAATGATGGAAGATAATCCGTGTGAAGCAATTAAGACGAATGTGTTGGGTACAAAAATTATTGCAGATAAGTCTGTGAAATATGGGGTACAAAAATTTGTCATGATATCCACCGATAAAGCAGTGAATCCAACCAACGTTATGGGTGCATCCAAGCGTATAGCAGAAATTTATGTTCAATCATTAAACAATTCATTAATTGCCAATGATCACATTTTTCAAAATGGATTGAGTTACATTAATGAATTAAATGTAAGGCCGATAACAAGATTTATCACTACCAGATTTGGAAATGTTTTAGGGTCAAACGGTTCAGTTATTCCCCGCTTCAAACTGCAGATTGAAAGGGGGGGGCCGGTGACTGTTACTCATCCCCACATTACCAGATATTTCATGACCATCCCAGAGGCTTGTTCATTAGTTCTTGAAGCAGGGTGTATGGGAAAAGGGGGAGAAATCTTCGTATTTGACATGGGTAAATCCGTTAAAATTGTAGATTTAGCTCATAAAATGATCAGATTGGCTGGATTGTTGCCAAATCAGGACATTAAAATAGAATATTCGGGATTGAGACCAGGCGAGAAGCTTTTTGAGGAGTTGCTTAATGACAATGAAAACACTATGCCTACCCATCATGAAAAAATTATGATAGGCAAAGTGAGAGAATATATCTTTTCAGATATAGAGAAAGCGATTTATTCGTTAATAGATTCTGCTAAGAGTAGTGATGACCGTCAGGTAGTTTCTAAAATGAAGGACTTGGTACAGGAATATAAAAGCCAGAACTCCAGATTCGAAGAATTGGACAGCATCCAGTCCTAATATATTTCAAATAATACATTAAATGAGAAAATTATTCCTGTGCGTCCTTTTATATTTCCTCTTTCAAGCACTTGTTAAAGCTCAGGAACCGACACCCAATCAAAATATCCCTTACTCCTATCAGTTCTATCAAAAGTTAAATAAACAGGTTTACGACTTGAATTCAAGAATGCACAGCACCATTAAAGGTTATTATGCAGATGATAGTCTCTTGAATACCAGACATGTTGAACTAATGAGCCTGGGGACGGATAGTCTGAATCAAAGAACCTGGTTTAGAAGGAAACTAACAGAAGAACATTTGATAAATGTATCCGCACCTGATTATACTTTTTATGCTGATTTTCTTCCTGACTTTCAAATAGGAAGGGAGTTTGATGAAAGTAAAACCACCTGGAAGAATACGCGCGGGTTTCAACTCGGTGGAACAATAGGAAAGCAATTCTCGTTTTATACCAATGGTTTTGAAAATCAGGGGGTCTTTGCCAACTATCTGACAGAATTCATTGATTCGAATAAAGTAGTGCCAAGTGAGATGTCGGGCAAGTTTGACAACAAAACCAAAGATTGGTCTTATGTAACGGCATTTTTATCTTTTACGCCAAGTAAGTATATTAACCTGGCTTTAGGTTATGATAAAAATTTTATTGGAGATGGATACCGGTCGATGCTGCTTTCAGACGTGGTCGCCAATTATTCCTTTTTTCGGTTGAGGGCTACACTTGGCAATGTACAATACCAAACTATATTTGCATATATGCTTGATCCTGGTGCGCCGAAGTTTACAACCGACCGCAGATTGGGTGACAGGGGTAAATGGAATGCAATGCAGTATGTCGACTGGAATGTAAATAATCGGCTTTCTATTGGCTTTTTTCAGGCAGTGACCTGGGCAGATGCCGAACCAGAGGGCAAAAGAGGTTTTGATTTTAATTATATCCACCCCTTCGTATTCTTAAGATCTATAGAAGGAGCCAATGTAAGTTCACCTGATAAACTACGTCTGGGGTTAAACACAAAATATGAGCTCACTCAAAATACGGTTGTTTATGGACAGTTTATGATCGATGAATTTACAGCAAAAGAATTTTTTAGCAACAAAGGTTATTGGGCCAATAAGTGGTCGGCTCAACTGGGTCTCAAAGGTTCAGATCTGTTCAAAATTAAAGATTTAAACTGGCTAACAGAATTCAATACAGCAAGACCTTATACCTATGCGCATTTTCAGCGAGTTGACAACTATGCTGGCATGAACCAACCGTTGGCGCATCCAATGGGAGCAAACTTTAGAGAGTTTGTAGGGCTGCTAAACTATAGTTATAAACGCTTTGATTTCCAGGGGCAAGCCATATATGCCAGATATGGCCTTGACCCTGAAGGCCAGAATTATGGCAAAAATATATTTCTAAGCTATGATACACGGGCACTTGAATATGGCAGTAAAGTTGGGCAGGGCATTAAAACCAACTTCTACTTCGGGGAGATAAAAGCCTCATATCTGATCAATCCGAAGTACAATCTTCGTTTTGAGCTGGGTGGAGTTTATAGACGTGAAAATAGTGGTATGGCAAAGAACTCTCAATTGATCACATTTGGCTTGAGAAGTACTTTCAGGAATCTTTATCAAGATTTTTAGCGCTAAATTCGGATTTAATTTTACTATCTTGGGGAACAATTGAGGTGCATGAAAATCTTACGGTATAAATTTATTTGGACAATATCAGTGCTTATTGTCTTTGGCGCGAAGCAAGAGCTGTTTGCCCAGACCTTACCGGTTGGCCTGCTTGAAAATGTAGAGGATTCCGTTCGCAGGGATCAATTACTGGGCAAAGATAGCTTAGGAAGTTCGTACATGATTAGGCCGCTTCATAATGTTGGTCCGAGCCGTTATGTATATTCCGCTGAAAATAAACACTTTGCATTTAGTCTTCTTCCATTGGTACTGCAAAATCAGATCAATTCACATTATGCCTATGGTCGTAATGATAATTCAATGATTCCGGCTAAAGGATATGAAGCAATGATTTCGGGAGGATTTTATGCGAGAGCGGGTCCTTTAAGTATTCAATTGCGCCCTGAATATATATATGCACAGAACAAAGATTTTGACCTTCCCGAAACAGTTGATAATTACCTTTACTATGCCTATCCCGAACTGGTTTACAATAGGATAGATAATCCATCAAAATTTAACGGTGGAGCTTATAAAAAAGGCAACTGGGGGCAGAGCAGTGTACGGTTGAATTTTGATCCGGTATCTGTAGGAATATCAAGCGAGAGCCTTTGGTGGGGTCCCGGGAAAAAAAATTCACTGCTCATGAGCAATAATGCTCCCGGATTTAAGCATTTGACATTAAATACAATGCGTCCGGTGGATGTGTTTATTGGAAAGATCGAGGCTCAGATCATCGCAGGGAGACTGGAAGCTTCAAATGTCAGTCTGCCAGAAAACCCCAATCCGGAAGGATCTCCCACAGCATTTAAAACCAAACCAGATACCTGGCGCTCCATAGCAGGAATAATCGTTACTTATCAGCCCAAATGGCTTCCGGGTTTGTCTGTCGGTTTCGATAGGACAGCTGTGGCCTATCATAACAAAAGAGACAGCGCCGTTAAGTTTTTCTCCTGGTTTGGCCGGTGGGTGATGCCGGAGACACACGCCGAAGTATACGTTCAGTACGGAAGGAATGACCACCTGGCAAATTCTGCTGGCAAAAAATTGCATTCCAATGCTTACGTGGCTGGTTTTAATAAGCTCGTATCCTTAAACAGACAACAGGAATATATCCAGGTGGGAGTAGAATTTACGCAGCTTGAAGTACAAAAAAAAGGTCAGATCACTAATCATTCCTGGTATCTCGATGATTTGATCGTTCATGGGTATACCAACACAGGTCAGGTAATGGGTGCAGGAATAGGACCAGGAGGTAATATGCAATCACTGGACGTCAGCTGGGTTAAAGGGCTAAAAAGGATTGGTATTTCAATGGACAGGATTGTCAATAACAATGATTTTTTTTGGGCCACAGTATACCCGGTTAAAGACATCAGAAGACATTGGATAGATCTTGTCTATTCCGGAACAGCCAGCTGGAATTTTAACCGTATAATCCTGAATGCCCAACTTTCATATATCAAGTCACTAAATTATCAGTGGGGATATATAGACAGCAAGGGTTTTTTCTTTGACTTACCAAAGTATGATAAAAATAACATACATACTAAATTAGGGATTATGTATAACTTCTAACCACCATGAAGAACACATCAGCTTTGATAAAGGTTAATCATTACATATGCTGCGGCATATTTTTAATTAGCTGCTTTTTACAATTAAGGGTTTCTGCTCAAACTTTACCTGTAGGTGGACTATTGGAAAATGTAGAAGACGCGCTGAGAAGGCAGCAGTTATTAGGCCTGGATAGTTCTCATAATTCTTTTATGATCAGGCCACTTAGTCTTTCCAATAAGATATTCAATGGCGACACTTCTCATTTAGCATTGCGTGTATCAGATTTAAGTAAACAATTCTATCGTTCTAAAAATGGTAGTACAGAACTTTATCTTTTGCCTGTTACCTGGATTAATCAGTTCAACAGCCATCATCCTTATGGAATGAATGACGGCTCTATGATTCCAGCTAAAGGCTATCAGACACAGTTGTCAGCGGGCGTTTACGCAAAAATAGGCCCATTGAGTGTGCAATTGAGACCAGAGCTTGTCTTTGCAGAAAATAAGGATTATAGAGAGTTATCCGAAACCAGCGAGTCTTATAACGCTTACTATAATCGAATTGATCAGCCTTCCCGGTACGGCAGTGGTACTTATACAAAATTAAATTGGGGACAGAGTAGTATTAGATTAACCTTTGATCCTGTTTCTATTGCGCTTTCGAATGAAAATCTTTGGTGGGGTCCTGGAATGCATAATTCTTTATTAATGTCTAATGATGCGCCAGGGTTCAAGCACTTAACTTTAAATACATCCAAACCAATAAAAACCTACATTGGTTCATTCGAAACGCAAATTATAGGAGGAAAATTAGAACCATCCGGAATCAATATCTTCGGAGGAATAAAGAATAAGGACAAACCTAATGATTGGCGGTATCTTTCAGGCATCATTTTCACCTACCAACCGAAATGGATCCCAAATCTATATCTTGGCATAGATCGCTCTTTTATCATTTATCATAAAGATTTAAAGCGCAAATTTAATTATTATCTTCCTATATTTACCGCTGCTTTAAAAGAGTCCTATACAGATAAAGAGAACATCATAGTATCAGAGGATCAGATTCCCCGTGACCAGTATATATCCGGTTTTGCAAGATGGGTATTTCCTGAAAGCAGGGCTGAAGCCTATTTTCAGTTCGGAAGAAACGACACTTCCTATGATATCAGGGACTTATTATTGGAACCGGAGAGTTCAAGAGCCTATATTGTAGGATACAGAAAGCTGCTTGAGTTGAAAAAAGAGGATACTTATATTCAGCTGGGTATGGAATTGACGCGATTAGAAGGTACAAATCCGGGTGACATCAGGGACGAGCCTATTTGGTATGCGCATTCTAAAGTTCCTGCAGGCTATACCCATAAGGGACAGATGCTGGGTGCAGGTATTGGCCCCGAGAGTAATCAGCAGACATTTGACGTAGCCTGGGTAAATGGATCGAAGAGAGTAGGACTGAGGGTGGAGAATACAGCATATAATGTTACTTTGTCTAAAGTCGTTGACGGCGACAGAAAAACCTGGTCCGACCTATCCTTTAGCGGAAAATTTGATTGGGATTTTGCAAATTTTATTTTAAGCTCACAAATGACCTATATCAAGTCTACTAATTATCAATACGTTATTGGAGGAAAGGCTAATAATCTCCAAATTAGGGTAGGTTTGATGTACAATTATTAATTACATCCAACCTTTTTTGTTATGATTTCCTTTAAATCATCAATTAACAATTTTGTTCTTAATATAGCACCTTCTTTTGTCAAATGATATGTTGTATCAAAAAATAAACTATCCGGAAATTCATATTTTTCTGGATTTCCAAGCAAAGTAAATTGATCGTCTTTAAGGCGCCGTTCTATTTTTTTTATTTTTCGGATCGATTTTTTAAAGGACAGATCTTGAAAGCATGGAAAAGTGATCAGCAGTTTGGCTTTTTTAATTTCAACTTCTTTTTTGAACTCGATCAATGCCATAAATGCTTCATCATTCAGATCGTCATTTAGTGTTACCGTATTAAAATCTCTTCTGGACAATGACCAATGCCTGACCGCATCACCATATTTGTTAAAAGCTAGCCTGTCGTATATATCAATAATAGTGTCAGTTTTGGAAAAGTATATTATCGGGTTTGTTTTAGAGAGAAGAAATTTAGGTAGAAATTTCATAAGGTGGAAATATTGACCAGCATCTAACAATGGTCTGGTATCAGGGGAGACATCAGAAACCATGGATAGCAGTTCTATTTCTCCATCTGCCATATTGCCAAGGAATTGATGATATTCGAAAGACACTACAATTATATCACCACTTTTTATATACTTTACAGCGTTTCTCAACATGTATTTTAACCCGAGAGATGCATGGATAGCAGAGTTAACTGGATTTAGACCTAACGAATCTTTTATCATCTGGCTATTTAGTCCAAAACTTAAGTTAGATCCACCTATGAAGATGATCCTTGGTCTTTGGGTAACCTTCAATAATTTATTTTTGTCTAATTGTGAGAATAATAAACGTTTCCTTTCCAGTTTATTCGGAGGCAAAAATAAACCAGAGAGCATAATTATAGTAATGGGAGCTATCAGTAGCAGGAGTTTAAAAAAGAATCTCATAACTAAAATCTAAAGTAAATAAACTGACTTTGGTTAAAAACGCCCATTGTTAGAATAACCAGGACCAAAATATAATAAGTGCCCCACCTAATTGTTGCTGGAGATTCTTCAAATCGCTTTATGAGGTGAAATCTTTTCTTTAAGAACTCAATAACTTCTAAAAAGCAGATCAGCGCAAAGGATACAATTAAACTTGACCAGCTGCCACCTAAATTTATCAGGTCAAGTTTACCATGTAATAATTGGGCGACCGCTTCAGGAATTCCTAATACAACTTTTTTGACAATGTAAACTGCGATATCTATATTTTGGGCCCGAAAAAAAATCCATGCAAATGTCACAAGTGCAAATGTAAATATTACTGAAAGGATATTTACTTTGCCAATATCCAAAATATCTGCTATTCTTTTCCTTGCTTTTTTAGTAATAGTTTCAAAAATAAGGTAAAGACCATGCAAGACTCCCCAGGCAACAAACGTCCAATTTGCACCATGCCACAAGCCGGAAAGTAAAAAAACAATAAATAAATTCAGATACCATCTTGGAACATTCACTCTATTACCACCCATTGGGATATACAAATAGTCTTTGAACCATGTAGATAAGGAAATATGCCATTTTTGCCAAAATTCACTGATTGATTTTGATTGATAGGGAGCGTCAAAGTTCTTCATTAGCTTAAAGCCCATCGTCCGGGCCGCTCCAATTGCCATATCCGAATATCCAGAAAAATCACAATATATTTGGAAAGAAAAGTAAAACACCGCTACGATTAAATTCAAGCTAGTATGTTTTTCAGGTGCATCAAAAATCTGGTTTACAACAATTGCTAACCTGTCAGCTATTACAACCTTTTTAAACAACCCCCAAGCCATTAATCTTAAACCGCTTGTCATTAACTTTTCGTCAAACTTGTGGTCAATGTAGAATTGATGAAGCAAATTTTGAGGTCGCTCAATAGGTCCAGCGACCAGTTGCGGATAAAACATTACATAGAGACTATAGATGCCAAAGTGTCTTTCCGCTTTTTGATTACCTCTGTATACCTCAATTGTATAACTCATCGCCTGAAAAGTATGAAATGATAATCCAATTGGTAGTAAAACTGTCAGATAGGGAGCAGGACCACCGTAGTTGCTGTCTTCAAATAATTTGGAAATATTTAAACTGACAAAGTTAAAATACTTAAAAAAAAATAAAACTCCTATGTTAGTAAACAGACTTATGATAAGCAGTGTTTTCCTTTTCTGTCCCTCGCATTTTTCTATATATATTCCTGCTAAATAATCAATCACTATTGTAAAACCAAGAATCAATATGTACATGGGAACGAATGCCATATAAAAATAGCAACTCGCAAGTAACAATAAAAGCCACTTTGATTTGAAAGGCAATATAAAATATAGGAAAGTTACTATTACATAAAATATTGCGAATTCTATCGAATTGAAAAGCATCTGGCTGTTAACTTAAACAATCTGTCTTATTGAGTGTATAATTCGGATCAAGTTAGACAAATGTTCTGATTTTATAATACTGAAGTCGATAAAAGTGGTAATTCTGTTACGATGTATGAAAATCTATCATTATTTTTTGTTTATTGTTGTACATTGCAATGAAATTTACCTACTTTAGTGGCGGATTGTTATAGTGTATTTTATACACTAAGATAACTAAGAATTACATTTTTGTCACTTTACCCGCTAATTAAAACAACACAAATGTTTTCTATTTTTAAAAAAAAAGTGAATTTAGTTACCGATATCAGTTGGCTTGGTGTTGATATCCATTCGCATTTGCTTCCGGGAATTGATGACGGGGCCGAAAATATTAGTCAGTCCATTACCTACATTAAAGGATTACAGCAATTAGGTTTTAACAAATTGATATGTACCCCTCATATCTTTACTGAAATGTATCCGAATACTGCCCAAACAATATCTCAGGCACTAGAGCTGGTGAAAGAAGCATTGCATTTTGAAAAAGTTGGTATAGAAATTGATGCAGCGGCAGAATATATGATAGACGACACTTTTAAGATACATGTGGATCATTTGTGTTTACCCGGTAATTATATACTTGTTGAGATGTCATATTTAAACGAAAGCCCTGGTATTGAACAAGTAATATTTGACCTTCAGATTAAGGGATATAATGTGATATTGGCCCATCCGGAAAGATATATTTTTTATCATCATGACTATAAGAGGTTTCATCGATATAAAGATATGGGAGTTCTATTTCAGCTTAACTTGCTATCGGTAACCGGATATTACGGAAAGGAAGTAAAAAAGACGGCCGATTATTTATTAGGACAACAAACTTATGATTTTGCAGGAACTGATTTACATCACGAAAAGCACTTAACCGCATTAAAGAAGGCCGTTGAAAGTGGTTATATATATGAAAAGCTAGGGAATTATAATTTTAGCAACAAAGAGTTGTTCCTGTAATAACTATATGGGTATTTGTAATATATATTAAAAGGTTAGCTTTGTAGCATAACTACCTGTAAAAGCTTAAATGAATCTATGAAAAAATTAAGTACAAGATTTTTTGTCCCCGTAATAATAATTTTGAGTGTTTTCTCCCTCATCTCTTGTCGAACTCGAGTTAATGCTGTTTATTTTTCTGACCTTGATTCTTCTAAAGTTAAGCAGTTAGTAGCAGCGGAATTCAAGGAACCGTTAATTCAGCAGGATGATGTTTTAAGTATCAACGTTCAGACCATAGACCAATCTTCTTCCGTCGCCTTAGATCAGCCAATAACAGCTGCTTACGGCGCTTCTGGAGTAACGACACCGATAACCGGGTTCTTGGTAGATAAATCAGGTAACGTAGAAATGCCTATGCTAGGGGTTGTTAAACTCGCTGGATTAACAACTACCGAAGCCAGAGAGTTGATTAGGAAAAAAGCGGCTACCTATTACAAAGAACCCACTGTGCAGGTGCGTTTTGCGAATTATAAGATCACCATCTTAGGAGAGGTCGCCAAGCCTGGGTCTTATACAGTGCCAATTGAAAGAGTAAGTGTCTTAGATGCCATATCTATGGCTGGTGATTTAACCATTTTTGGCAAAAGAGAAAATGTTATGCTTATTCGTGATAACGGTAGTAAAAAGGATGTCGTTAGATTAAATCTTAATTCATCTAGTTTGATAACTTCTTCCTATTTTTATTTAAAGCAGAATGATATACTGTATGTGGAGCCAACCAAAGCAAAGGTAACAAATGCCAATTCCCCTCGAACCCAACTAATAACTATCGGTGTCTCTATCGCTACATTGCTTGTCACTATATTAACGAGATTATAAAATAAATGAATACCACTAACCACTTCCCAGAAGACTTATTTTTACAAGAACAAGCTAGTGATAACCAAATGGATATGCGAAGGTTTTTCGCAAAAGTTTTCGCCAAATGGTATTGGATCGTTTTATCGTTATTTTTGGGGCTGTTCTTTTCCTATTTATATGTGAAATATCAAAACCCGATTTATAAAATTTCATCGAAGGTTTTGGTAAATGATGAAAAAAAAGGCGGTGGCATGTCAGCCAGTAGTGACATTTTGGGTGGTTTAGGAGGTTTATTGGGTACACAAAGCTCTGTTGATAATGAAGTTGAAATTCTGAAGACTAGATCATTAATGGAGCAAGTAGTGAGAGATATGAATCTCAATATAACCTATTATAAAGATGGCACCGTGAGAAATGCGGAACTTTACGCTTCGCCGTTTATTGTACAAGGTGTCAATCTAACTGACACCATAAAAAATAGCCACGTTCAGCTGGAAGTTTTAGTGAACAACCAAATATCTATTAAAATTGGAGACAGCGATACTGTTTTAACATATGGTAAAATTTTTAATCTTCCGGGTGTGGGCAACTTGCAGATTAACAGAAATTATAGTGTTCCAATTCACCCAGGAAACTATAGCTTCGATGTTGTTTCAATAGATAGTAGAGCCGCTAGTTTGATGCATAATTTAACTGTAGGGGCTAACAATAAACAGGTCACTATTATAGACTTAGTTTTAAACTATCCGGTGCCTAAAAAAGGAGAAGATATTCTAAACCGACTAATATATAACTATGTACAAAGTAATTTAAAAGATAAAAATGAAGTTGCTGATAGTACTATTAAGTTCATACAGAATAGATTAGTCTTAATCGGAGGAGAATTGGGTGATTTGGAGGGGAATATACAAGGCTTTAAGCAAAGAAATAATTTGGCAGATATGACCGAACAAGGTAAACTATTAATTACCTCGAGTGGCCAATATGTTACCGACCTTGCCAAGGTTGAAACTCAAATAAGTATCTTAGAGGATTTGGAAGGATATCTAGAGGATCCTAAAATCAAAAGAGTTCTTCCAAGCTCGTTATTAGAAGATATAACCTTTAGCAGTTTAGTCGAAAAATATAATACATTATTGCTAGAGAGGGATAAAAGATTGCTAGGTGTCACCGAGACTAATCCTGTAATTATTAATCTTGATGAACAGATTGCAAATCTTCGAAAAGATATGCTGTTAAATTTAAATAGCACAAAGAATGCCTTAAATATCTCCAAAAGCAGGATATTAAATCAAGTTAAGGCTGTTGAAGGCCAAATCAAGCAGGTTCCTGAGACTGAGAGAAACTATTTAAATTTAGCTAGACAACAGCAAATTAAGCAGGAACTTTATCTTTTCTTAATGCAGAAAAGTGAAGAAACAGCAATTTCTAAAACTTCAAACATTGCCAACTCAAAAACCATTGATCCGCCAAAATCTGATGGAACACCTTTTAGCCCTCAAAAACAGATTATTTATTTGATTGGTTTGGCTGTGGGCCTTTTGGTGCCTTTTGGGGCTTTTTATCTAATCGAAATTCTTAACACTAAAATAGAAACTAAAGAAGATATCACAAGTAAGACTAACGTGCCAGTTATCGGGGAGATTAATCACAACGATGAAAGTGATAATCTCGTAGTAGCAAATAGTTCACGGTCTGCTATTGCAGAACAATTTAGAGCATTAAGAACTAACTTATCGTTTTTTTTGAAGACCCCAGATGACAAAGTTATTTTACTTACATCCAGCATGTCTGGTGAAGGTAAGTCATTTATTGCGATCAATTTAGGAAATATATTAGCGATTTCTGGGAAAAAGGTTTTACTGATGGAATTAGATCTGCGGAAACCTGGCCTCTCCGGCAAGGTAAACACTCCTAACACTTCCGGTTTTACCAATTATATTATTAACCAGGAAATGCACGCGAAAGACATTATTAAACCCTTGGATATACATTCAAACTTATTCATTATAAGTTCTGGCCCGATTCCGCCAAATCCCGCGGAAACGTTATTAAATGACCGCACTAAATTATTAATGGAGGAACTTAGGCTACAGTTTGATTATATCATTATCGATGCTCCTCCTGTAGGTATCGTTACTGATGCCCAGTTGATGGAGGCTTACACTGATATCTGTTTATATTTAGTTAGGCAAAAATACACTCACAAAGATCAGTTAAACATAGTCGATGACTTGTATAAGAATAGGAAGATGAAGAAAATAGGTATCGTTGTGAATGATATACAAGCTTCCGCAGGTTATGGTTATGGTTATGGTTATGGCTATGGCTATGGCTATGGCTATGGCTACGGCCACGGTTATGGAAGTTATGGCAATACTGAAAACCGCAAAAATATATGGGATAGGTTTAGAAAAGCTAGATAAAATAGATTTTTGTCTGTAAGAAGGTTATATATAATAATGAAAATAATAATAATTGATTATAATGAAAATACTTGTTGAAAATTCTACATGGAATAACATTGGTGACGGTTTTTATCAAAGCTCTTTATATTCTTTAATAAAACAGATGTATCCTAATGATGATGTTTTAATGGAAGAGGGGCCTATGAACAGGGCGTTTCGCCCCAAAATAGCTAGACAAAAGGATAACTTTTTTAACTTAATGAGTTTTCAGACTGCAGACGTTCATGTTTTTTCTGGACCAATGATTCCACAGTTGTTAAATAATTATAAACAAAAAATTATCGATATTAAATCCAGAGGCGCAGATTACATGTTAATTAGCGTTTCTGGTGCTGGTGTACAAGAGGGCTTTAGACAAGAACTTGGTGCTTTTTTAAAGAAATATCCTCCAATACTGTTTTCTTCCCGTGATGAAGAAACTTACTCAAAGTTCAAGGAATTCGTTCCCGAATCTTATAATGGTATTTGTACGGCATTTATTGTTAACAGGATGCTGCCTGTTGATGAATTCAAGCCAAAAACCCCTTTCTTTATAAGTAGTTTTTATTCTGAATTAGAACCTATTTTTAAAACAAATGGGCCTGTGATACTAGAAAATGTAAGTCTTGAAAGAAAAAACACATACCTGAATCTCAGCCACAATATAAGCAGACATTTAAATTTTCTACGCCCTCAACAAGTTATGCTTGACACACACCAAATAGTTAGAGTTCATCAAGACTTATCTACTCATTTTTATCATATCAAGTTCTCACATCCAAATTCATTTATGAGTTTTAATCTTTTGTCATATTTGGCCATGTATAAATCTGCAGATTTTACAATATCTGATAGAGTTCATTCTTGTGCAGTAAGTCTGGCATTTGGTAAACCAGCCAGACTATTTACAAAGTCACCTCGTGCGGGCATCTTTGATAGGCTTGGATTTGATTACAAATCAAATGGGGGAATCATAAAGCCAAATCTCGATGTGATTGATGTCGAGCTTGATAAATTGAAAGTAAAAATCAAATCTGTGTTATAAATCCTCTATGTCTCTTAAGAAAAACTTGTTAAAAAATGGTATAGCGACAGGGCTTCAAAAAGGTGTCAATATTTTGGAGCAATTGTTGTTGGTGCCATTTTTTATAACAGCTTGGGGAGTCAATTTTTATGGTGAGTGGCTTACCTTGACTGTGATTCCAACAATGTTTGCATATACCAATTTAGGTTTTGGATCTGCGGCTGCGGGGCAGCTAGTTTTACGATATGCAGCTGCTGAATATCAAAAGGCCGCAAATATATCAAGGACGGGTTTTCTGCTTATCTCTTTGACACTGCTGACCGGAGTTCTATTCGGAGGTGTTCTCTTGTTCATTCTAGATAGTTTCGGTGTATTTGCGAAGTCGTTAATACCTAAGCAGGACGCCATAACAGCTGTGTCTTTAATAATGTTGGCACGAGGATTTGATTTTTATCAGCAACTAAGTGAATCTTATTTTATTGCAGCGAGAAAAGCTTCCTTGAGTATTAATCTTCTTTCAGGTTATTCATTACTTAAATTGATAAGTGGTCTTACTGTATTAGTCCTAGGAGGTGGTATAATCCTTTTTGCTTTGGTAAATTTGTGTGCTTCCCTGTGCTTTAATATTATCTATTCAATTTTAGGAAGTAAAGTTCTGGCCTTGA
>NZ_DATHGC010000002.1:0-2587 GCF_035317785.1 Pedobacter sp.
TCCCTGCCCTGGAAAACAGCTATATGGCCCAGTCTTACGCCATGCGCGGACTGTGCTATTTCTGGATCGCCAGGGTTTGGGGCGACGCGCCTGTAAGAACGGAGCCTTATCTGAGCATTTCAGAACAGGGAGAGCAAGCTAAGGATCCGCAGGCTAAAGTGCTGGAACAGGCGATCAGCGATCTGACACAGGCATATGAACTGACGGCTAAAAATGTCAACGCACCTGTATGGTATCTTGGCGAAGCTGCGATCACGTCTATTCTGGCCGATATATACATGTGGAGGGCTGGCACAATAAAAAATGCGGCAGATTACGAGCTGGCGATAGGTTGGTTTAAAAAGTTATTTGCCGCCAGAGCACCTACCGGAAAAGTTTACAACTCTGCAGGTGTTACAACGATGGGGGCAGGTGGTGCTGCGGCTGATCTGCAGACGGGTCCGACCTGGAATGTGCAGTTTGCAAATCCGGTGAGCAGTGTGGAAACTATTTTTAACATCCACTGGGAAAATTCGGCAAATGGTTGTGCCTGCATGGCCGGGATTTCAAGAACTACCAATGAACCTACCATCAGAATGGCGGATCCGCTTTGGACGACCTGGCCTCAGGTGGCAACTGCTACTTATTTAAATGGCTCGACGGTAACGGTCTCAACTGTTGACCTGCGCGTAAAGCAGACCTACAACATCAGCTCATCTACCAATCAGCCGATCCGTGACCGGAGTTTCTGGAAGTTCTATGCCGGTAATTTTACTGCTGCTACAGCTACTGCACCTTACAATTTTGCCCTGCCAAACGGCTCTTATGCCAGCAATCTGCCTTACAATACAGAAGCCAATGTATATATCCCTTTGTACAGGCTGAGCGGAATGTACTTGCTGTATGCGGAAGCGCTGAATCAAATGGGTGATAAAACCAATGCCGTTAAATACCTGAACCTGATCAAAACAAGGGCAGGCGTGCCAGCGGTAACTGTGGCATCATTTGCAGGCCCTGCAGAGCTGGAAATGGAAATTCTGAAAGAAAGACAGTTTGAGCTGATCGGCGAGGGGGTAAGGTGGTTTGACCTGGTCCGTACGGACAGGGTTCAGGAGGTCATGAATCCTATCCTGATCGAAAGACAGACTGATGCGGGTAATCCGGCAACAGGATGGGGTACTGACAAGAGAAGATACTACTGGCCACTGGCTACCCGTGTGTTGTTCTCCAATGGTTTACTGGTTCAAAGCCAGCCTTATTAAAATGAAAGAAGATTGCTTCGTGTCTCGCAATGACGAGCTGTGTAAGCCTTTGAGTATCCGCAATATCGTCATTGCGAGGTACGAAGCAATCTCATAAACATGATCTAAAATATCAACAAATGAAACCATCATGATCTTTCAAATCATACCATTAATGATTAAGATCATGATAGCTTCATCGCCAAAACAAAATATTAAACAAATGAAAAAGTTAAACACCATATTAGGAAGTCTTTTAGTCGCCGCAGGGCTGAGTTCCTGCAGTATGTTCGGTTTGGACGTACAGAAGGACTATGAGTATAAAAAATCAGCGCTTGATGCGCACATCAATATGTCGGCTCGCCAGTACCTGGAAAGCCGTGGAAAGAATCCTGTAATCGCAGGCGACAGCATCTTTAAATGGATGCAGCTGGGACTGGAATATGCGGGGATCAACCTCGACGAGTATGAAAAACCGGGCCGTACTTTTGTTTTTCTGAGTAACGGTGCCATACGTGTGTTGCCGACCAAAACAGTTGGCGGAGTGGTGGTGCCCAGTAGCATTGTACCCACAGGCGGTATGTGGTTCACTTTCCCGATCACGCAGCGGAATCCTGATGGTTCGCCAAAAGTGACCAATAACGTAGTCGAAACCAAGCCAGCTACCAAATGGGAAGAATACAGTAAAGCTGATGTGCAGAAGTATTTTCTGTACCTGATCGCGATCGGTGATTACGGATTTAACAATGCTCAGACTTTGAATACCAGTCTGCCTAGTTTGCTGGCACCTGGTATGAGTGCGAGTGATTCCTCCAGGCTTGGATTCTTTACCGTCGGCACAGAGCAGGACCTGAATGCCACCGGAAACAGGGTAGTCACTTTCGTAAATGCCAGGGTTGCTGGTACCAACTACGGCTTTGACCCGGAAGGCAAAATCAATTTCAAGATCCTCAACAGTGATTATTCCCCGTTGCAGATCAACGATTTTCATACGGTAACCACAGCCGGCTTAATTGCTACTAATGGCCAGATCCATGTGTATGCGCCGACGGGTACCACGCCGGTGCCTTTGTATCCCTACAGGTATTAAACTAAATGTCATCCGCTTTAGAGTTTATATATGATTTACAACCCCTTTTATAGAATGACATTAAAATCAATCGTACTGGCCTGTATTGCTTTGTTAAGTCTGCAAGGCCAGGCCCAGCAAAAGATCCGCCTGAACAGCAACTGGGAATATGTACGGCAAGATCTGGGCGGGGTTTGGGAGGCGGTAAGACCCGTTGCAGCAGGTGCGCCTGAGAGCGTTCCGCTGTGGACTAAGGTTTCGCTGCCGCATTGCTTCAACGCGTTGGATGCCGTAGATC
>NZ_DATHGC010000003.1:0-7034 GCF_035317785.1 Pedobacter sp.
CCTGCGGAGGAATACAGATGACCTTGGTTATTGGAACAGTGATTTCCAGGCAAGCAAATATAACTCAAACTCGCAGCCTTTTTATGTGCTCACCGGACATGACCTGGTTCCGCTGGTAAAACCACAGGGTGCGGTATTCGATGCTAAAGAATATGCCGCCTACCTGCAAAGCGGATTGGACGCGTTCAATAAAAAATAGAAAACAATTTAGGTAGTTAATATATAAATCAAGGCCGGTGGATGCCGGCCTGGTTTGTAAAATTCACTATCTTTGGCCGTATCTATTCTAATCTAAAGCAAATAGCTATGTTACAAAGTCATCTGTTTCAAAAAGAGCGTGAAATTGAATGGGAAGATCTGGGAAATGGCATACAAAGACAGGTTTTTGGATACGATGAAAGGATTATGCTTGTCAAGGCAAAGTTTGAAAAGGATGCTGTAGGGGACCTCCATGAACATCATCATAGCCAGGTTACCTATGTGGCCAGCGGTGTGTTTGAAATGACCATTGGTGAAGAGGTTCATACCATCAAACAGGGGGACGGCTATTATGTACCACCGTATGTCATCCACGGTTGCGTTTGCCTGGAACCGGGGACTTTAATCGATTCATTTACACCGCACAGGGAAGATTTTCTGTAAGGCCCTATCCTTTTAAAGTAAGACTACTTGGAAATAGAAGATAAAAAAACAAAGCCGAATTACTCCGGCTTTTGTTTGTTTTTGCAGAGCGTTGCGATATTGTGAATTCTAACCTTTTTAATCAAACCCGGAAACAAAGTACTAAATTGATCCGGGTTATAACTTTAACATGAACTTAGGCAGATGTAAAAGTCTTGAAGTAAAAGTACCTGTATAAAGTATAGCCGTCAACTGCGTAAATACGCAGTTTTTTATTTTCAATAAAAAACCATTTATATTTACCAGAAGCCGATATTGCGTTTATGAAAAAGATACTTTCTATTGATGGTGGTGGCATAAGGGGGATCATTCCGGGAATGTTTCTTGTGGCACTGGAAGAAAAACTTAAAAAAGAAAGTAAAAACCCTGACGCTGCAATTGTCGATTATTTTGATTTCTTTGCGGGAACAAGTACGGGTGGTATTCTCACCTGTCTCTTGTTGTGCCCCTCCGAAGATCATCCAACGCGCCCGAGGTTTTCAGCCAAAGCTGCCTTAGACTTGTACCTTGAACACGGAAACGAAATCTTCAAAATGGGTTTCTTTAAAAGATTAAGGGCTAAATTTGGATTGGCCGGTGAGCGCTACAACAGTGCAGTCTTTGAGGGAGTATTGGAAAAATACTTTGGCGAGACCAGGCTCAGTCAATTGATAAAGCCATGTATCATCAGCGCTTACAACATCGAACTTCGAAAGACCCATTTTTTCAGACAACAAAACGCCATTGCCAGGGGTGACATACGTGATTTTTATTTAAAGGATGTTTGCCGGGCCACTTCTGCCGCGCCCACCTATTTTAGCGTTGCTGAAATTCATTCCCTGGCCAACGTCAGGTATCCTTTACTAGATGGAGGCGTATTTGCAACCAATCCGGCGCTGAGCGGCCTTATTGAAGTGACAAAGGCATTCAATCAAACGCGAATTAATGACATCTATCTCTTCTCTTTGGGGACTGGAAGATCCCGCAGATCTTATGACTATGAACATTTCAAAAAGAGCAGTGCGATGGCTATCGTTCCGGCCCTGATAGACATTATGATGAGTGGTGTTGCAGAAACGAGTGACTTCTTCCTGCATCAGCTTTTTAGCTCTGTTGGCAAGGAAAAAAACTATGTGCGGATAGAACCCACCAGTTTAGAAAGTATTAAGGAGGGTCTGGATGCAGCAAGCGCTTCTAATATTGAAAAGCTTGTAGCACTTGGAGACAGAACTGTTAGTGAATATGAATCACAATTAAACCAGATTGCTAAATTCCTTGTCGAAGAGCAAAAGCATTCACGTTCCAAGCTATCATGGAACTTTTTAAAACCTGATAAGTAATCTGGGAATTAAGGAGTTGTGATTTTGCAAGCCTGATAAAAACAGAAAATGAAAAGGGCAAAGGCGAGGAACTTTAACAGTCCGTAGGCGAATTGCCTTACCGACGATTTATTAATCTTTTTGAGATACATGATTACTAGACTTAGTGTTAGATAAATAGTAATTCAAAAATAAGGCTTACTGCCATGGCTATCAACTGAGAAAATACGCAGGATGATAGCCACATTATTATGTTCCATTCTCTTTTTTTACGTTAGCTTCTTCCTGAGAATTTTCACTGCCGTCTGCCGGATGTACATCTCCTAACAATGCATCGGTATTTTCTATGTGCTTTACCGGTCGATCATCTTCCTTATCTTCATGCTCAATCTCTATGGTTGGATCGACCGGTATCGGAATGTCTCGCTGATGCCCTGGTTTTCCGGGTATTGCTGCACCGGTGAGGTTAGAGCCAACTTGTTTTTCATCATGATTATTCATAGCCTTATGATTTTAAGTTGTTCCTATGAAACACATTATGAACAGCCTTGTTTTAAATTATTGAATAAATTTACTGCATATCTCTCCCCACTTTTCTGGCGGTACTTTTGCCGGGCAGGTAAATTTGAAACCCAACACCCAAAGAAAGCTTGTGTGCATATGCACTGCTTCCAAAACCGACAACTCCATTGTATTTCAGCAAGCCTTCCAGTCCAATTGACGGGGTGACGAAATAGGTAAAACCAGGGCCAAAACTAAATCCAAGACCATTTGTATTTCCTCCTTCGGAAGGATTTACACCAGATACGCCAACAGTGGCTTCACCAAAAAATCTGGAATTTTTGACCACCTCATCAGCACCGGTTGATCCATAGTAACGACCTAAAGCACCCACGCCATAAGTAATATCAGTTCCTGAGTTCTTAGCCGTTGCTAAACCAAATGAAACATCACCGCCGAGTGCAAGTCCGTCCTGTACAAACCAGGCTGCTTTAGGATTTATCGACAAACTGAAAACATTGGGTTTATCCAGACCAAACTGAATATCGGAAATGTTAGCACCCATCATCACATTTCCCTTTTGTATCTGTGCGTTTGCTCCAAACAACACTGTGACACCAAGCATAAGAGTTAAAGTAAGAGTTTTCATAATATGATTTTTTTATTTAATAAATTAACAAACTCATGTTATTTTTTGTTTAGATTAAAATAAAATCTCGATGCCCGAAATAGTATAGTGATAAATTCAATCAAATAATTCCAGCTGGTAAGGATCACCGGGCCTAAGAGGCGGGGGTAAGGGCCCAAAATTAGAAAGAGATATTCCCAGCAAACGAACCTTTTTGTCTTCCAGATCTACATTTTCAAGCAAATGCTTTACCGCATCCATAATGATTGTGTAATCTGAGGTAGGATCATGGAAAGACTGGTTCCTTGTAATCTGTTTGAAATCATGATATTTCAACTTTAAGGTCACAGTTCTGCCCATTAACTGGTTCCTTCGCAGCCGCAGGCAAATCTTGTCGGCAAGTTTATGGAGTTCAGTATGCATTTCTTCAATGGTGATCAGGTCATGTTCAAAGGTGTCTTCAACAGCCAGTGATTTCGTGACCCTTTCGGACTGTACCTCGCGCTCATCTATTCCCCTGACTATTGAATAATAAAATTTGCCTGATTTTCCGAAATGTTTCATGAGCTCCTGCTCGGAGAGCTTTTTCAGATCAGCACCCATATGCAGGTTCATGCTTTTCATTTTTTTTGCAGTGACCTTGCCAACGCCAAAAAATCGTTCTACAGGCAGCCGTTCCATAAAAGCCTCAATTTTGGAGGGGCCTATAAAAGTCAGACCGTCAGGCTTATTGATGTCGGAAGCAATTTTAGCCACAAACTTACTGGAAGAAACGCCCGCTGAAGCAGTCAGGTTCAGTTCGTCTTTAATGGCTTGTTTAATCTGACCTGCTATTGCCAGTGCAGATCCGATATTTAATTTATCTGCAGATACATCAAGATAAGCCTCATCCAAAGAAAGGGGTTCTATAAGGTCAGTGTATCTCCCAAAAATCTCCCTGATCTTGGCAGATACCGCTTTGTACGCATCGAACCTGGGTCTTACAAAAATAAGTTCCGGGCACAACTGAAGTGCCTGTCTTGAAGGCATAGCAGATTTTACGCCAAACTTGCGTGCTTCATAGCTGGCGGCTGCTACCACGCCCCGGCCATCGGGAGAACCCCCGACCGCAATTGGCTTTCCCCTGTATTCTGGGAAGTCCCGCTGCTCGACAGACGCATAAAATGCATCCATATCAATATGTATTATTTTTCTGATCAACAAATCATTTAATTAACCAATGGCTAATATAGTTAGTATATCAGTCTGTAAAAAAAAAATGAAAATAATGCTAAAAATATTTGCTTTATGTCTTGAATATAACTAAAAATATTAGTAATATTGTAGTGAAATACTAATGTTATGATCACTATAAATGATATATTTTTTGGCAAAATCGAGTTGCCTGGTGTATTTGAAGATTTATTAAATTCAGCATCTTTAAAAAGATTAAGCCGTATTCATCAAAGCGGCGCAATTTTTTTGGTCAATCCTGATATTAACCACAGCAGGCTGGAACATTCAATAGGGGTAATGCTCCTGATCAGGAAACTGGGAGGTTCTGAGCTGGAACAAATTGCTGGATTACTTCATGATATATCTCATACCGCATTTTCTCATGTCGGAGATTACGTATTTAATAATGCTGAGGAAGATTATCATGAGCAGATTTTTGAAAAGGTATTGCTATCATCAGACATTCCAGAAATTCTATCCTGGCATGGATACCAAATAGATCAGGTCATTAATGGCGACTTTAAGCTCCTTGAACAGTCTATGCCGGGGCTTTGCGCAGATCGGCTGGATTATACACTTAGAGATTCATATTATGCCGGCCTGGTGACCATAGCTGAAATTAAAGAATTTATAAAACAACTTTTGATCCAGGATGATCTGATAGTTATTAGTGATCCGGAAAATGCAGAGTGGATCAATGCACTGTATGCACGACTGATCAATGAGGTTTTTAACTTGCCATTGCATGTATATGCCAATAGAATATTAACCGAGTTGATTAAGTCCGGACTGCAAAGAAATGAACTGAATGTAGACGATCTTCAAAAAGATGATACTTATCTGCTCAACAAGATCAGGAGTACGCCAGCCGGATACGAAGGCATCAGGGCTATTAAGCAGCGTAAAGGTTTTGATATATTCGTTAAAACCGGAATGGGGCTTAAAATGAAAAACCGCCAGTTGAACGCATTGATTTAATGCCAAATGACAGTTTCATTTTGAGCTTAATATAAAGCCGAAGGAAATATTCTAGTGATGACCTGAGTCTTCTGATTTGCGTTTTTTCATAAACGACAGGTAGAAAGCAGTTACTGCTACGATTAATACTACAGTTAAAAGTCCTACAAGAGTTTGAAAACCTTCAGGCGATTGATGATGTTCCATGTTTCAATTTTTTTATGAAGGTAAAAAAATAAAATAAATAGTAAAAGGTTAATAGCAAAAAACCTGGCCAGCTCATGCTAACCAGGTTAAACTAACCATTGTAAAGAATTGAATTATTCAATTTTATTAATTTGTTTTCTTTTCGTCTCCCTGTGAAGGCGGTTTTGGAACCACAACTTCTTTCTTTTCTTCCTTTTCAGGTTTAACATCACTTGGCAGTTTCGACGGTGCTGATTTGCTTAAAGCTGCCTGACTTGTTTTTGATGTTTGCGGTGTTGGGGAGGGAACGCCGCCCTTAAATATAATATCCCTGATATTTCCCTTTGTCTCTTGTTTTGGGTCGACCGCTTTTTTTGCTTGTCTTTGCTGGGATTCAGGTCCGTATTTTAATCCAGGCACTGAGTTTTCTGTCAATTGTTTTCCAACACTCTCATTGGTTTTATATTTATCCTGTGCCTGTGCGGCTGAACTGATCAGCAGACCAGCGCCAATCATTACGATGCAATTAATTTTATTGATGGTTTTCATATCCTTGTTTTTATGCTGATTATTTAACACTGACCAATACTTTTATTTTGCTGATACCTTGTGCATCAAATGGTTCGAGTGCTTTACCCAGCACTTGTCCAATTTTTACTTTATCCGGATCTGCTTTCATTGCTACTCCCGGAGTAGATGAAGTGACCAGAAGATCACCTCTTGAAATAGCGCCGCCTTCCAGACATACCTTGGTAGGGATTACGCCAATCACGCCCATTGGTACCTGTGCGCTTAAATCAGCATCGATGTGCTCTTCTGTCAACAGCACTCCAGGTCTTGTGGCATATACACCCGCAACAAGTGTAGAATATGGTTTGCTGGATTTTTCGACCACTCTGTCTTTTGTAGTAGATATGACCAAAATATCTCCAGGCTCATAGGCAGCTGCAAATCCGGTAACTTCAAAAGATTCTGCAAGGTCAGCACCGCCTACCTGTGTGCCGCCATTAAAGAAGCCGCGGCCAGCTGAATTTATCCTGGCAACGTTAACAGTACCGGGATTTCCGCTTTTGAACAACGCTATATTACCATTGCTATGTTGCTCCACTGTGAGTACCGGGTTGGTATTTCCATCATTGAAGTTAACAAGTCTCGCTGCCCTGCCGTTACTGAAATTTGGGGTCCATGCAAAGAGCGCGTTACCGCTTCCATCTGCGGTTGTTTCTACTCCGTCACCTAGATTCGAAGCATTAGCGGTAACCCCGTTGCCATTACCATCGGCTATTGCAATAAGCGCAGGGCCATTGCCGGCAGGGTTGGAGGCATGAAACAAGCCTGCAAAACCACCTGTACCTGATGATATGCCATAAATACCCGCAGTTCCAAAATTAGCAAACTGGGAATTTACCTCTCCTCTTACGGCAGGTGAAGTACCTGTTACTCTATCCACTTTGAAATCACCTGCTGTACCATTACCAACAGTTCTAACTGAAATTACCTCATTCTCATTGTCTTCATTAAAGATCTCAAATCGTCCGGCCCGGCCGTCGGAAAAATTAGGCACCCAG
>NZ_DATHGC010000004.1:0-30862 GCF_035317785.1 Pedobacter sp.
CTATTGCTGGCCACGAGGTAGCCGATCAGGTTGGCTTCATCTTCACGGCCCACACCCAATTGATGTGCGATTTCGTGGCAGGTGACAAAGGGAAGCTCAGTAGCCGGCAGTCTCATGTTTACATTGGCCTCTCCGGAAAGCGGATTATAGTAGCCTTCAATGCCTATTTTGGTGATGATCCAGCCGTTGAGTACCGGTTTTACCGATGGGTTGGCATACCTGAAAAATGGATGTTTCTTTTCCATCTGGTCATAACCTGCTTTTGCGATGCGCCTGAGCTCAGTAATGCTGTACCTGGTCCTGCTGACATTTTGAAGCGCATTGAGTTTGCGGATGTAAAACCTGCCCAGTAATACGAGTTCCGGTGTGGTGTATCTTTCATTGCTGATGCCCAGCTGTGTTGAAACTGTTGGACGGGAATAATTGAGGCCCCACAGGATTTTGAACAGCAGGTAGAGGATAAACAGGAAATTGACGCATTGCAGCGGGATCTTAATGCGGTCGCTTTGCTTTAACTGTTTGCGGGCAGCTTTTCTGTAGAAAAGAAAAAGACTTCTGATGATGTACAGGATCAGGAGCAGGTAGAGGAAATCACCTGTTGCAAATGGGATGGATCCGGTAAGGAAACGCTGGATGACTGAACTGAGCTGATAAAGCCCGCCGGAATAAATGATTTCGACCGTAATGTCGCTGTAACCAATGATAAATACGATCAGGGAAAGTACAGAAAGCAGAAGGAACTTGTTTACGGCGGACCTGTATTCGCTGTTCATTACCTTTTGAAAGCTAATCTTTTGCCGGTTTCATTGGTCATGAACTTCCCTTTTTGATAGGCCAGGTTTCCTGATACGAAAGTATGGGTAATCTCTGACTGGAATGTTTGCCCCTCAAAAGGAGACCAGCCGCATTTGTAAAGGATATTGGCACGGGTAACTTTGACGGGATCATTTAAATTTACCAGCACCAGGTCTGCCCAGTAACCTTCTCTGATGAAGCCCCGCTTGTCGATATTGAAACAGGTAGCTACATTGTGTGCGGTCTTTTCGGCGATCTGCTGGAGGCTGATCTTGTTTTGATGGTACATTTCCAGCAGGGCGGACAAGGCGTGCTGTACCAATGGCCCGCCAGAGGGTGCCTGCAAATAAGGCTGTTCTTTTTCGGCGATGGTATGCGGGGCATGGTCTGTGGCAATGATATCTATATGGCCATCGAGAACCCCTTTCAGTATACCAATTTTGTCGTTTTCTGTTTTTACAGCGGGATTCCATTTGATCCAGTTGCCCTTTGTGGCATAATCCCTATCATCAAACCAGAGGTGATGTACACAGGCTTCTGCGGTGATCCGCTTGTCTTTTAATGGGGTGATGTTGTCAAAAAGACCGACTTCTATAGCGGTGGAGATGTGCAGGATGTGGAGCCTGGTATTGTATTTTTTGGCGAGGCTTAGGGCCAGCGAAGAGGATAGGTAGCAGGCTTCTGTGCTCCGGATCAGCGGATGCATTTCTATGGTGATGTTGTCCCCGTACTTTTCTTTATATAATGCTAAGTTTGCCTGTATCGTGTGTTCGTCTTCGCAGTGTGTAGCCACCAGCATAGGCGCCTCTTTGAAGATGTTTTCAAGTACCTTTTCATTGTCGACCAGCATATTGCCGGTAGAAGAGCCCATAAATACTTTGATGCCGCACACATTTTTCGGGTCCGTTTTCAGAACTTCATCAATATTGGTATTGGATGCGCCCATGAAAAATGAATAATTGGCCAGTGACATTTCTGATGCGATCCGGTATTTGTCTGCCAGCAATTCCTGGGTTAGTGTGTTGGGAACGGTATTGGGCATCTCCATAAAGGAGGTAATGCCTCCGGCCACTGCGGCCATGCTTTCTGAAAAGATGTCAGCTTTGTGGGTCAGTCCGGGTTCTCTGAAATGTACCTGGTCGTCAATCATTCCGGGGAGAAGGTGAAGGCCTTCTGCATTGATTTCGAGATCGGCAGTTTCATTTATACTGCTGGCTATTTTTTCTATAAATCCGGCTTTGATAAGTACATCGGCCACAATTATTTTGCCCTCATTTACAATGGACGCTGCTTTGATCAGGATGGTATTCATGTTTCAAAATTAGAAAAAATAAATGATCGGCGGGATGCGTTAAAATAGTTTTTTAAGCTGCGCAATTGAGATTGCCGCGTCGCGAAAAGCTTCTCGCAATGACATGGTTTCGACGATTGTGTCAGGATGTTGGATGATTAGATGGAACGACTGGACGAGACGTCGGGCTGCTAAATAAATTTTGCCTATTTTTGCAAAATGCCCAAAAAGTTTGAAGAGTTTAACCTCAATCGACAGATCTTAAATGCTGTGGAAGACGCAGGATTTACGGTTGCCACGCCGATACAAGAAAAAGCGATAGGGCCTGTTCTATCAGGTCAGGACCTTTTTGGCATAGCCGAAACAGGGACAGGTAAGACTGCTGCCTATGTGCTGCCCATTTTGATGCAGCTGAAATATGCCCAGGGTGAGCATGCCAGGGCGCTCATACTGGCGCCGACCAGGGAACTGGCTATGCAGATCACCGAGCATGTACAGATTTTTTCAAAGTACACCGACTTACGTACCGTTGTGATGTACGGGGGGCTGGGCCCTAAAACCCAAATCGAGCAGGTCAAAGCGGGTGTGGACATTATTGTAGCTACGCCGGGCAGGTTTCTGGACATCTATCTGGCCGGGCATATCAACACGCAATACCTGAAATTTTTGGTGCTGGACGAGGCCGATAAGATGATGGACATGGGCTTCATCAGGTCTATTCACCGGATTCTGGAAATTGTGCCCCGCAAAAGACAAAACCTGTTGTTTTCTGCTACGATGAGCGATCTGGTGCAAAAAATAGCAGGAGATTTTCTGAAGCATCCAACTATAGTTGAAGTAGGGGAACAGGCCACTCCGGCGCAGACCGTGACACAGATCTTATACGAGGTGCCCAACTTCAAGACCAAGATCAATTTGCTGCAGCACCTGATGAAGAATGATGAGGAGTTTAAACGGCTGATCATTTTTTGCAAGACCAAGACCGTTGCTGATAATATTTTCAGCTTTATTGAACGCAGGTTTGGCGCGGATGCAGTAAGGGTGATTCATGCCAATAAAGGACAAAATACCAGGATCAATTCGATCAATAGTTTTAAAGAAGGTAATATCAGGGTACTGGTAGCTACAGATGTGGCGGCCAGGGGGATAGATGTGACAGAAGTGAGTCATGTGATCAATTTTGATGTTCCGATCATCATCGAAGATTATGTGCACAGGATTGGCCGGACAGGCCGGGCGTATGCCAAGGGTGATGCCCTGACTTTTTGCACTCCTGCTGAAAAATATTACATTGAGAAAATACAAAAACTGATCAGGCAGGAAATTACTGTTGTACCTTTGCCCGGGGAGGTTTTTGTGGATGAAACGCCTTATGATGAAAAACAGGCCATCGCAAAGGCTATTGATGATCAGAAGCGTAAGGACGATCCGGATTTTAAAGGGGCATTCCACGAAAAGAAACATGCTGCGGCAATAGCGGCGGCCGCCAGGAAAAAGCCGTCTAAGGAGCCGGCATGGAAGAGAAGAAAATTCAAAAAATAAATTTGCCTTGAAAAATGAAACTGACGCCGCTTAACATTGTTTCTTCGATCTGCCTGGTTATTGGCGTATTGCTGTTGTGGAATAAGCAGCCGGTACAGCGCCCAGGGCAAATTGATATGACCTATACACTTGCCGGATTCAGTTTGCTTTCGGCGGTGGTATTTTTTGTATCTGACCTGATCTTCAGAAAATTTATCACCAGCTTGAAAAAGCTTTGGATAATAGAAGGGGTATTGGTTATTTTCATTGTCATTTTAGTATTTATTATAAAATCCAGTATAAGTTAATGAAGCAAGCAGAAATCAAAATCACGGTAGAATTAGACGATAATAATGTACCTGATAACATTCTATGGGAATCAACCGATGCGCAGAGCCAGGAAAAAGTGCCTGTGAAATCAATGATGCTGGCATTGTGGGACCACAATTATAAAAATTCTATGCGTATCGATCTTTGGACCAAAGACATGCCTGTAGATGAAATGAAAAGATTTTTTTATGAAACGCTGCAGACCATGGGCGACAGCTTTTTGAAAGCTACCGGTGAAAAGCTGATTGTAGAAGACCTGCGTGATTACTGCGCGCATTTTGCGGATAAAATGGGCATCAATACCCAGGGGTAACAGGAGATGAGAAGGCAGGGAATTATAGGTTCGGCACTGATGGCAATAGGGGGGCTGAGTCCGCTGATGCACTTACCGATCATCGGCAACTGGAACTATTTTGATATTGACATGCGGCTGGCGGTTGCTTTTTACGCATTGGTTTTGTTAGGCTTTATTGGCGCCTTTGCGAAGAAATCAGGTCTGGTCAGGTTTTCGGGGCTGGCTGCAGTGGTTTTGGTGCTGATCACGCTCGCAGGTATTTATTTTAAAGCACATGACTCCTTCAGTTTTCTGCATTTCAAAAAACTGGTGAATTTTGCTGCCGGTATGGTTAAGTATAAGTGGGGCTGGTATGTGATCGTGGCAGGAGCATTTATATTAGCGACGGTAAGGAAGCCAAAAGTCGTTAAAGTAGCACCCCAGGAAGGAACCTTAGCTGAGCAGGTTTAGTTCAGGTTGCCGAGTGATTTGTGCTTTCTTTTACGCAGGTATTTGGTGTGCCTGAGCTGCTCGTCTCCGCTGATGATACTGATATTTCCATCGACTTCCAGGATTCCCAGTTTTACATCTTTATAGTGTTCTACCCCGTGTTCCCGCATGGCTTCCTGTAGTTCATCGTTGGTAATGCCCAGCCTGCTGAGTTTTGTAAAATCAAGATTACCGTTGTGGATAAGGATCTCTGGTTGCTGTGAGATCAGGTTTCTGAACCATGTGCTTTTGAACATGAGCTTCTTCAGGAGATAGTTTAACGCAAACAGTACCGCTGCTGCAATAAGTCCGCCTGCTAAACTGGTGTTGGTGCCGACCATGGCATTTTGAACCGCGTTGCTGATCAGCAGGATCAGCACCACATCGGTGGTGTTTAACTGGGAGAGTTCCTTCTTTCCGGTTAGTCTGATGGCGATCAGCATAAAGGCATATACAGCCAGACTTCTGAGTATAATTTCCAGGTATTCGTTCATCTGCCGGCGGTGTAATTATTTATCATGGCAATACAATATTATTGAAATTTCCACTGATATTGGTTCGGCACCGGAAAAAATACCCGATTTAAATTATATTTGTCCTTGCATGCAACTGTTACACCAGGTAAAATATTTAATAAGGAAAGAATTGCTGTTGGAATGGCGTTCAAAATATGCCATTAATGGTGTTTTGTTATACGTAGTATCCACCATTTTTACCTGTTATTTATCTTTCATCAGCCTCAATGACAAGCTTGCGTGGAATGCCCTGTTCTGGATCATCATGCTGTTTGCTTCGATTAACGGTGTATCCAAGAGTTTTTTGCAGGAGACAAAAGGCAGGCAGCTGTATAGTTATATTCTGGCAAGCCCTTCAGCTATACTGATCTCTAAAACCATTTACAATGTCTTACTGATGCTGATGCTGACGACCATCGCACTGGGTTTTTATTTATTGGTCTTTGATACCTTTTCTCCTCCGGACCTGCTGATGTATTATGTTGCGGTGATATTGGGCAGTATCAGTTTTTCAACGGTATTTACTATGGTTTCGGCAATTGCCAGCAAAGCGGGGAACGGCGGCATGCTGATGGCCATTTTGAGCTTTCCGATCATCATTCCTGTGCTGATACTTTTGATCAAGCTTGCAAAAAATGCAGTCGACGGGCTGCCATGGGAAAATAGCTGGGACGATATCGGAATGGTGCTGGTGGTCAATGTACTGGTCGTTTCGGTTTCTCTGCTTTTGTTTCCTTACTTATGGAGGGACTAGTTTGCTGGATGGGCTGATGAGAATAAAAAAATGTATTGCTAACTTTGATCTGATTAAATGCTAATCAACATATGAATAAAACCTGGTGGAAAATTCTGGCATCTGTACTGGTAGTATATACTGCGGTTGCAGGCCTTTTGCTTAAAGTGCCGCATCTGGCCATATTGAATGAAACGATAAGGAACCTGTATTTTCATGTTCCGATGTGGTTCGCCATGATCGTATTGTTTTCTATATCTGTTTTTTATAGTGTCAGATCGCTGCTCACGCAGGATAGAAATGATGACATCAGGGCCGTAGAAAGCGTGAATGCCGGTATCATTTTTGGTTTACTGGGACTGCTGACCGGAGCGATCTGGGCCAAGTATACCTGGGGGCAATTCTGGAGTTTTGATCCAAAACAGAATTTCGCGGCCATTTCCATTTTGTTATACTTTGCCTATTCAGTGCTTCGTAATGCCATAGATGAAGAACAGAAAAGGGCTAAGATCTCGGCGATCTACAATATTTTCGCTTTTCCGATGATGGTGGTGCTGTTGTTCGTTTTGCCGCGGCTGCAGGATTCACTGCACCCGGGAAATGGCGGGAACCCGGGGTTCAACAGTTATGATCTGGACAGGAACATGCGTTTGGTCTTTTATCCTGCATGCCTTGGATGGATATTGATAGGGTATTGGGTATATACCATCAGGTTCAGGATCCGTTTATTAGAAAACAAACAAAATTCATAAGATGAAGAAGGTCATATTTGCATTAATGATGCTGCTAAGTTCGGTACAATTGTTTGCCCAGGAGGGGCAGATAGAGATGGCTGATACCATGAGAAGCAATGGTAAAATTTACGTTGTGGTGATCTGTATTGTTATAATTCTGGCAGGGCTGCTTATTTATCTATTCTCCTTAGATAAAAGATTAAAAAAAATCGAGAAAAAATCTTAGGCTAAAAACTAATTTTAAATCGTTTAATCGTTGTTTTTGGGCTCCAGTGGCCGTAGTGTGTCGCATACACTAAGGGAGTCTGTGTTTGTAATAATCGTTTTTTTTAATGCAATTTTGCACCATAAGACTAACAACTTATTTCAAATTCATAAAAAACTAAAATGGCTAATTCAGCAAACGAGACAAAATTTTTTGCAGACGTATGCAAAAATTTTGACAGTGCGGCAAAATTTACTTCCCATCCGGAAGGACTATTAAATCAGATCAAAGCTTGTAACAGTGTGTATCGCTTCCAGTTTCCCATTCGCAGGGGAAATGGTTTTGAAGTGATTGATGCATGGCGTGTGGAACACTCTCAGCACATGAACCCGACCAAAGGCGGTATCCGTTATTCTGATATGGTCAATGAGGATGAGGTGATGGCGCTGGCTGCACTGATGACTTACAAATGTGCGATTGTGAATGTTCCTTTCGGGGGCGCAAAGGGTGGTATTTGCATCAATCCTAAAAATTATTCGGTAGCTGAGCTGGAGACCATTACCCGCAGGTATACTACGGAGCTCATCAAAAAGAACTTTATTGGCCCCGGCATTGATGTACCGGCTCCTGATTATGGATCTGGAGAACGCGAAATGAGCTGGATAGCCGATACCTATATGACCATGCACCCGGGACAACTGGATGCGCTGGGCTGTGTGACCGGAAAACCTATTGCATTGCATGGTATCCGCGGTCGTAAGGAAGCTACAGGCCGTGGTGTTGCCTATGCGGTAAAAGAATGTGTGAATATAGCCGAAGATATGGCCAGGATTGGCTTTAAGGCGGGTCTTGGAGACAAAAGGGTCATTGTTCAGGGCCTTGGAAATGTGGGTTACCATTCTGCGAAATTCCTTTCGGAATTTGGTGCGACCATTGTGGGTCTGTGCGAATTTGAAGGGGCCATCTACAATGCTAAAGGGCTTAATATTGACGAGGTGTTTGCACACCGTAAAAATACAGGTTCGATCTTAGGATTTCCCGGCGCTACTGACTTTAAAAATTCTATGGAAGGTCTGGAGCAGCCATGTGACATTTTAGTCCCTGCCGCTTTGGAAAACCAGATCACCGAAAATAACATCCGCAACATCAAAGCCCGTATCATTGCCGAAGGTGCAAACGGACCGTGTACACCGGAAGCTGAGGTCATATTTACGGAGATGGGCGGGATCATCATTCCGGACATGTATTGTAATGCCGGCGGCGTTACGGTATCCTATTTTGAATGGCTGAAAAACCTTTCTCATGTGGCCTTTGGCCGTATGGAAAACAGGTATGCCGAAAATTCCAATGCCAACCTGATCAATACCATGGAAGCCCTGACCGGAAAGAAGATTCCTGCCGAGAACCGGATGATGATCGTTAAAGGCGCTTCTGAACTGGAACTGGTCAATTCCGGACTTGAGGACACCATGATCCATTCTTACCACGAGATCAGGGAGAACCTGATCACCAAGCCAGGTGTCCAAACGCTAAGGACGGCTGCTTTTGTGGGCTCTATTGATAAAATTGCGGTTTCTTATATGAGCCTTGGTATCTGGCCATAGGTCTTTATAACAGGTATTAAGAGGGGTGTCAGGGCTTTATTGCTCAGGCACCCTTTTTTTGTCAGAATTTTGCTATTAAAACATTCCCCTGAAATCCGGGGACCGGCTTTGACGTATATTGTACTAAAGTTACGATTATGAAATGTACGCATCTTTTGGCTGTATTTATCGTGTTGATAGCTGCCTGCAATGAGGGGCAGCATCTGGAAAGCAAAAATGGGTTTGCCGTGGTCGTTCCGGCAAAACCAGGGGAAGCTGTGGCGACCTATGCGGGGGGATGTTTTTGGGCAATGCAGGAATGTCTGGTAGAATTAAAAGGTGTGAACAAGGTCATCAGCGGGTATGCCGGTGGTACCACAGCGAACCCTTCCTATGAACAGGTAGTTTCCGGAAAAACCGGTCATGCAGAGTCTGTGCAGGTGTATTATGATCCCAAAGTGATCAGTTTTGAAAGATTGACCGCTGCGTTCTTTAATTCTCATGACCCTAAACAGGTGAACAGACAGGGGCCGGATGTCGGAACCGACTACCGCTCCATCGCCTTTTACCGCTCAAAAGCGGAAGAGATCATCATACGCAGCAAGATCAGTGAGCTGGATTCCTTAAACGGATATGTAACTCCTGTAGCTACGGAGGTTACCGCCTTTAAGATTTTTTTTCCTGCGGAAACCCATCATCAGGATTATTACAGGAGGAATTCATGGGATTACTACATCAGGAATGTCTCCAGGCCTAAGGTGTTAAAGTTGAGAAAAACGATGCCGGAACTGATTAAATCAGAATACAAAGATTAGTGTATTTTTTTCGGGACAATCATTCATAACGGCTAAGTTGACCTTGTTTTTGTCAGAGAACTATCAATAAACTGTCATCTAACTCAATTGGACAGACCTAAAAGACTTTAGGTACTTATATTTTTTATCTTTGTACCATTCTTTTTAAGCTTAATTACAAACATGAAGAAAAGTGCAATTATTGGTTTAATTACAATAGCTATTTGTGTGTGCTTTTTGGTGAGTCTGAATGCAGACACCAGCAGCTATTCAAATTTTACTGAAGCTGCAAAAGATTCGAGAGAATTTCATGTGATGGGGTATTGGGAAAAGTCAAAGGGTACTCATTACGACCCTCAAAAGGATGCCAATCATTTTTCTTTTTTTATGAAAGACCAGAACGGCATGGTAAACAAGGTTGTTTACAAGGGCACTAAGCCACAGGATTTTGAACGCTCTGAGAAGTTGGTGCTGATAGGGGAAATGAAGGCAGGGACTTTCTATGCCTCCAAGATATTAATGAAATGTCCATCTAAATACAACAATGATCTTGTAGAAGTGAAGCAGGACGGTAAAGTAGAAAAATACAATTAATCTTAATGGATATACAATTTATTGGAGAAAACCTCCTTCCGGGTAAAATCGGGCAGTTCTTTATTGTTTTGGCATTTGGGGCTTCCCTGTTATCGACGATCTCTTATTTCTTCGCAGCAAAAAATAAGGACCTCTCAGATCAGTCCTGGACCCGCCTTGGCCGCATTGCTTTTTTTATAAACTGGCTGAGCATCATCGGGATTGGCTCCACTTTATTTTTCCTGATACTGAATCATTATAACGAATATTATTACGTTTATTCCCATTCTTCCAAAGAACTTCCTGTTTATTATATTGTTTCTGCTTTTTGGGAAGGGCAGGAAGGAAGTTTCTGGCTTTGGGCATTCTGGCAATCGCTGCTGGGAATGGTCTTGATGTGGAAGGCAAAGACCTGGGAAAACGGAGTAATGACTGTGGTTGCTTTTTCGCAGGTATTTCTGACTTCCATGCTCTTGGGTGTAGAGATCTTTGGGGAAAGAATCGGAAGCTCTCCGTTCATACTGATGAGAGATGCCCTGGACTTAAAATCAATGGCGCCGGTTGTGTTTGCTGATCCTGAGAACTTCAGGAATTACCTGAAGTTCATTACTGATGGCAGAGGTTTAAATCCTTTATTGCAAAATTACTGGATGGTGATCCATCCGCCGACTTTATTCCTGGGTTTTGCAAGTATGGTGGTGCCTTTTGCTTATGCCGTTACCGGGGTATGGTTAAAGAAATATAAAGAATGGATCAAGCCTGCAATGCCCTGGGCTTTGTTTGCAGTAATGATATTGGGTACGGGCATTATCATGGGTTCTTTCTGGGCCTATGAAGCGCTGAACTTTGGGGGCTTTTGGGCATGGGACCCGGTGGAAAATGCTTCGATCATACCCTGGCTGACACTTATCGCCGGAATACATGTGATGATCGCCTTTAAAAATACCGGACACGCTTATTTTACAGCAATTGTACTGGTGTTTTTAAGCTTTATTTTAGTGCTGTATGCTTCTTTCCTGACCAGAAGCGGTATTTTGGGGTCGACCTCTGTCCACTCTTTTACAGATCTGGGAATGTTTGGCCACCTGATCTTATATAACGTTGTTTTCCTGCTTATCCCTGTATTTTTATTGATCTTCCGCTGGAAAGAGCTTCCGATTACCAATAAGGACGAGGAGACCTACTCCAGGGAGTTCTGGATGTTTATCGGTTCTTTGGTAGTCACCATCGCTTGCATACAGGTTATTTTCGTGACCTCTGTGCCTGTGTTTAACGCCGCTTTCGGCACTAACTTCGCACCTCCGATAGATGCTGTCAAGTATTATAACCAGTGGCAGGCGCCATTTGCTATTTTAGTGACCATCATATCCGGCTTTTCGCAGTTCATGAAATACAAGCGTACAGATCCGCGCAAATTCTATAGCGGTCTGATTGCAACTGTGGTATTCTCTATGGCGATCACAGCAGGATTTGTTTACATCACCAATGTCTACCAAAACCTCATGTTCATCCTGCTTACCTTTAGCTGTGTATTCGCAATCATGTCTAATGTAAAGGTGCTTGGCCTGGCATTTGGCGGTAAAAAGAAACTTGTCGGAGCTGCAGTAGCACACATAGGTTTTGCGCTACTGCTTTTGGGTGCTTTGGTCGCCGCGGCTACCAACAAGCCGATTTCATTAAATGCTTCTAATTTTATTCCGGTAAAGGATTTTGAAAAAGCTGAAAAGCCAGGCGAGAACATCGTGCTTTATAAAAATGAACCTAAGAAAATGGGCCGCTACACGGTAACCTATACCAGCGATACCACTGTAGCCCCTAATACTTTCTACAAACTGAACTTCAAGGTCTTTAATGAAAAGGATGGTTCACTGAAAGAAGATTTCGATCTTAATCCGCACATCCAGTCCAACGAAAAGATGGGCCTGATCGCTTCACCTGATACCAAGCATTACCTCACTTATGATATCTATACCCATATTACAAGCGCTCCCTTAAAAGAGGAGCAGGACCACGAGGCCCACGAGGGACATAGTGAGGAAGAAAATTATAAGGCGCCAAGGATAGTTAATGTAAGTGTGGGGGATACTTTACATACCAGCAGCGGAGTATTAACCGTTAAAGCAATAAATCCTAAACCGGAGGCAAAAAACCTGGTGCTTGCCAAAGGAGATCTGGCTGTGGGCTTGCCGCTGGAAGTTGAAGTAAGTGGTAAAGTTTATAAAACGGAGCCGATCTTTTTAGTTAAAGGGAATAATGTCTTTGACTTTGCACGAAACATTGATGAACTCGGACTGAGGGTACGATTCACAAAAGTGCTTCCAGATCAGGGTAAAGTGGAATTGCAGGTGTATGAAAAGCCTCAGCAAGCAAAGGACTGGGTTGTTTTTAAATCTATCGAGTTTCCATATATCAATTTATACTGGGTAGGTACTATTATCATGGTGATCGGCTTCCTGTTGTCTATTTTCAGAAGACAGAAAGAAATTGGAACGGTTTAATGAAGGTAACTTTTATCGGTTCGGGAAATGTGGCAACACATATGGCTCTTGCATTAAAGACGGCGGGAGCCCATATTGATCAGATTTGGAGCAGAAATATTGAGCATGCTGCCGCTTTGGCAACTCTGGTAGGAGCCAGGCCTGTTTCTGCCCTGTCTGAAGTTGATACCAATGCCGGTTTACTGGTGATAGCAGTAAAAGATGATGCAATTGCAGAAGTCTGTAAGGCCCTGAAAGGTGTACGGGCTTTAGTCGTCCATACCTCAGGCGCTACTGATCTTCATGTCCTTTCCTCTTTTGAAAACTATGGTGTGCTGTATCCTCTGCAGACTTTTTCTAAAAGCAGGCCAATTGATTTCGTGAAGGTTCCCCTGTTTATTGAAGCGGGCAATGGGGAGGCGCTGAATAAATTGAAAAGTATAGCATCTAAATTGAGCCCCCTGATATATGAAGCAACAAGTGACCAGCGCAAGATCTTGCATTTATCTGCTGTTTTTGCCTGTAATTTTGTCAACCACCTTTATGCATTGGGCAATCAGCTTCTCGAGGATAATGGTCTTGACTTTGAAATGTTAAGACCGCTGATATTGGAGACCGCAGAAAAGGTCCGGCATGATCTGCCTTTGAATGTTCAAACCGGACCGGCGGTGCGTGATGATCAGCAGACCATATTAAAGCACATGGAATTGCTTGAGGGTAAGCCACATTTGCAGGAAATCTATCAGGCATTAAGCAAAAGCATTAAAAAAACACGTTAATAGTTAAATTGCGGTTTTTGGTGCTTATTTTTGAACACGATTATGAGTATTTTTAAATTAAAAATAAATTTTGAAGAGGCCGGAAAGGAACCAATAGAATTGCCAATAGCTGGCGGTGAATCGGTTTTGGATGCCTGTTTGGATAACGGAATAGAATTACAGCACAACTGTGGTGGTGTATGTGGCTGCAGTACCTGTCATGTTTATGTATTAAAAGGCATGGACAATATTCAGGAGATCTCTGAAAAGGAAGAAGACTTCATTGACAGGGCGGTGCGCCCAAGGATCACTTCCAGATTGGGTTGTCAGTGTGTGGTGATCAATGGAGATATAGAGGTTAAAATACCGGACCAGTCCGAGTTTTTAGGTCATTAATGAATAAATAAAAAATAATATGCAGGATAAATTTGCTTTGCCAATATACTGGAATGACCATGAAGATATTGCCCAGGAGCTTTACGAAAAATTTGGTGATGAGTTTAATGAATCCAAAATATACAGGATAAGATTTACTGAACTGATCAACTGGGTGCTTGAACTGCCTAATTTTAGGGGTACCCGTGAAGAAAGTAATGAAGGCCACCTGGAGCAAATCCAGTCTGCCTGGGTATATGAGTGGCGTGACAATCAGGACTAATGTTTCTGCAGAAGCTTAAAGAGATCACTACGTTCATTTTTGACGTAGATGGTGTGCTGACCAATGGTGACATCATCGCATCTGATAGTGGTGAGTTTCTCCGTACTTTTAACATTAAAGATGGTTATGCGTTGCAGCTTGCGGTAAAGAGAGGCTATTTGGTTTGTGTAATATCCGGAGGCAGAGGACAGGCCATGCAGAAGCGCTTTGAAGGGCTGGGAATCCGGGAGATCTTTCTCGGTGTTTCTGACAAAGTAAAAATACTGGATAGTCTGCTGCAAAAATACCAGGTTACCGCAGACCGGATCTTATATATGGGAGATGATATTCCCGACCTTAAAATAATGCAGGTAGTGGGTCTGCCAACTTGCCCCGCCGATGCAATGCCGGAGATTAAAGCGCTTTCCCAATACATTTCTCCGTATGACGGGGGAAGGATGGCTGTCAGGGATATCATTGAAAAGGTACTCAGGGTGCAGCACAAATGGTTTGATGAGCATCCTTCAGCAGCCGATTCAGGCAAATGATTTCAATCGCTGCAATTGCAACAAGTATGTTACTGCGGACGATTAAACTTCTGCCCGCATTAGCCCTCTAATCCCTACAAAACGATAAAACGACATGAAGAAATTATTGATGATCTGTGGATTGTTATTCAGTGTAATAACTTTCGCAAATGCACAGGACGGCCAGGGCCGCCGTGGCGGTACTCCTGAAGAAAGGGCTAAAAGACAAACTGAAACTTTAGCCGAGAAGCTAAAACTAAGTGATGATCAAAAAGCAAAGGTTTCAGCAATCTATTTGGAACAAGGTGCGAAAATGAGGAAGCTGCGTGATTCACTGGGCGATGACAGAACTGCGTGGAGAGGAGTGATGGTAAAAGCAAATGAGCAAGCGGATGCAAAAATCACTGCAGTATTGAATGATGATCAGAAAAAAGCATTTGCTACCTGGGTTGCAGAACGTAAGGAAGCCATGAAAAAAAGACAAGAGGCAAACGGTGGCGGCCAATAAGCCGGATGATATAAAAATAATAAAAGCGACTCCGGGTCGCTTTTATTATTTTAGCAGAAATTTTCAGCATGTATAAGCAAAACCTTCCGATCATCCTCGCCTCAAAATCCCCGCGCAGACAAGAGTTAATGAAATCAATGGATCTTGATTTTAAAGTAATGCTTAAAGACGTGGATGAAAGCTATCCTGATGACCTGCAGCCTTCCGAAATAGCGGTTCATATCGCTGAAAAGAAGGCCGCAGCTTTTTTAAATGACAGCGAAGCTGCCATTGTCATCACGGCTGATACGATTGTGGCTTATAACAGCGAAATATTAGGTAAGCCTGCAGATGAACATGATGCGATTGCAATGCTCAAAAAATTATCCGGCTCAAAACACCAGGTATATACCGGAGTGAGCCTGAGTTGCAGAGGCAATACCGTATCTTTTTATGACCTTACCGAGGTTTACTTCAGGGCATTATCAGATGAACAGATCCATTATTATGTGGAGAACTACAATGCTCTGGATAAAGCCGGGGCATATGGTATACAGGATTGGATTGGCATGGTAGCCGTTGAAAAGATCGAAGGCTCTTATACCAATGTCATGGGCTTACCTACTGAAAAGCTTTATCAGGCATTACTGGCCATTTGATTGACAGATCGAGTACAGCACCCCCATTTTCAGATCGTAGGCAGACAGGTGCAGGGAATTAAGGTCAAGCTCTTTAATTACATAATTGGTAAGTATAGATGCAATTACGATCATGTCAACCCTCAGAGGGATCAGCCCTTTGATATGCTTTCTTTCTTCATGGGTGGATCTGATCAATTGACCGGCCAGTTGTTTATAAGCTTCAGGATCAAGTTCTGCAGAAATGGTGTTTTGCAAATCTATAGCTTCATTTAACAATACTGCAAAGGTTTCAAATGCACCTGCAGAACCAATTAAACGCTGTGGATTGTGCTGTTTACAAGCCTCTTTCAAGTCTTTTAATTCCCTGCTGATGTGAGCGATGATCGCGGCCTGGTTTTCATTGCTGATCGGATCCGTCTTGAAATAGGCCTGCATCAGGCGGGCCGCTCCGAGGTTATAGCTTTTTTTCCAGATCAGTCCTTTCTCATCGCAAATGATAAATTCCGTACTTCCGCCGCCTATATCCATGATCAAAGAAGTTCCATCGATTGTTCCGGTCGCCTTTACGCCTTCAAAGATATATGCTGCCTCCTGATCACCGCTGATCACTTCTATTTCAAGACCGGCCAGTTTTGCTGCATCGACAAAATCCTGGCCGTTATCAGCACTTCTCAGGGCAGATGTGGCAATAGCACGGGTCACATTTACATGGTGCTTATCGATTTCGGGCTTAAAATCTTTTAGGGTCCGGATCCCTCTTTCAAAAGCTTCAGGAATGATGATGTTTTCATTGATGCGTCCTTGTCCGAGCCGGACAGGAACATTTGTTTTGTAAAGTACCTCCACATCAGAACCAGAGCATTCTGCAATGATCAGGTGAAAAGTATTGGTTCCAAGGTCTATAACGGCGGCTTTCATTCAGGGTCTTTTGCTGACTGTAAAGCTATTAATTTATACTTATTTGTTTGCTGTTATTTCGATCAGCTGTCTGGAGTTTTTTAGCGCTGAACCGCCCCAGGTATTGTTGAAATATACGTAAACCTGTTTGTGTGAATCTTTGATGTCCTCTGCAAAATCCTTAAGCCGGGCTTTAGAATATTCAGATTTATACAATTCCGGTTTACCGTGAAAACGGTAGTATACGGGGTCAATATCCTGGATGACGTCGTCCGGGAGCGCTGAGGGATAACTTATTCCACTGAAAATGATGTGGTGCTTTTTAAATTCCTGTAAAACAGCTGTATTCCACCAGCTCATCTGCCTGCCTTCAAATACGTTGTTAAACCCTTTTTTCATGCTGTTCAGTACCAGCTCCATGCGTTCTTCAGTATATAAAAAACCAGGGGGTACCTGAAATAGCACACAGCCCAGCTTCTCCTTGAGTCCCTCATTTATTACTTCATAAAAACTGTTCAGCTCGTCTTTTACGTCAATGAACCTCTTGTAGTGTGTAATGGTACGCGGAGCTTTTATGCTAAACAAAAAATCGTCCGGGCTGTCATTGTACCAGGTTTGAAAGCTCTTTGGAGACGGTTGTCTGTAAAAAGATGAATTGATCTCTATCGTATTGAAATGCTGGCAATAATATTTAAACCATTGTTTTTGCGGTAATCCCGGAGGATAGAAAATATCTTTCCATTCTTTATAATAAAAACCCGAACAGCCAATTCTCCAGTCAGTCATGATGTTTAAAAGTTCTTTTTATTTTATCAATTAACCCGGTTTTTTTACTCCGCTGATGCGCTGTTCCGATTAGAAAGCCATAGGGCTGAAGATCTGGGACATGATCACATACAATTTTCACCATGCCCAATAAGGGAATGGCTAAGATCATCCCGGCAACACCCCAAAGTGTCTCACCCAGCACAATTACCATAATGGTGAACAACGGATTAATATTGACTTGTTCACCGACAATAAGCGGTTCGAGGATATACGTCTGTATAAATTGAACCAGTCCGTAAACAATGATCACCCCAATGATCATTTTACTGTCTCCGCCCTGCGCGAGTACCGCCAGAATAGTGATAGCGGTACCGGTAAGGTTGCCGACAAAAGGAATGATCTCCAGGATGCCGCAAAGGATAGCAAAGAAAATTGCGCTTTCCACCCCCACCACGGAAAATCCTATTCCGTACATGATCCATAATACGCCAATCATTGCACCCAACCCACTTAAATATTGCTGGGCAACTTTCCCGGCCTTATGAACAACATTGTCTGCCTTTGTCTTTTCATCGCCGGGTACAATTTTCAGTATGAACTTTTTGATGTGACTTCTGTAACATAGAAAAAGGAACATATATACGATGACAAGAACAGCATTGACCAGAATGCCAAAAATGCTGTTTGCGAAGCCGGTCATTATACCTCCTGAGCCCTCACTTTGTGATTTGACGATCTCTTTCTGGGTGGTTTTGTTAATTCCTATTTGTTCCTGGAGCCATTGCTGGAAATTAGAAAATGTTGTGGTTAGTCGTTGTTTCATCGTTTCCATATTTTCAGCGAGGCCCTGCAATTGCCAGGAGAGCAGAAAAACAATGAGGCCAATAGCGCACAGGAAAATAAGTGTACAAAGCAGGGAGGAAACGGGCCTGCTGATCTTTTTACTTTCAAACCAGCTGGAAAGTCTGATGAACAGCATGGAAAACACAGCAGCAAGAGTAACCGGGATTAAAAAGCTTGCCGCAAAATATAAGCCCGCAAAAGAGATGAAGAAAAACAAAAGGGTATAAACACTGCGCTGAAGTTTTTCCATAAGACTCTTTATCGTACAACAACAACACAGGAATAAAGTTTTTTGCACAAAAAAGGCCGTCAAACAGACGGCCTTTTTTGTATTTTTTGCTTATTTATTCAAAATACTCTTTCATTTTCTCAAAGAAGCTCTTGTCGTTTTTACCGGGCTGCGGTTTGAAGTTAGGAGATTCCCTTAATTTTTCCAGCATAGCCCTTTCCTCAGAACTTAAGGCTTTAGGGGTCCATATATTTACGTGGATGATCTCATCCCCGCGATGGTAAGAATTGATTTCAGGGATACCTTTACCTTTTAAACGAAGCAGTTTTCCGCTTTGTGTTCCGGGCTCTATTTTGATCTTCGCCTTACCGTCAATGGTAGGCACCTCTGCACTATAACCAAGCGCTGCGTCTATTATAGAAACATGCAGGTCATAAACGATATTATTTCCTTCGCGTTTTAGTGTTTCGTGAGGCATTTCTTCAATCAGAATGATCAGATCTCCCGGAATGCCGCCGTTAGGGGCAGCGTTACCTTTGCCGCTCATGCTCAATTGCATCCCGTCGCTCACGCCGGCAGGTATGTTAATGGTAATGGTTTCCTCACCTCTTACCGTACCTTCACCATGACAGGAATTACATTTTGCAGTGATCTGCTGGCCGCTTCCGTTACAGGTAGGGCAGGTAGATGTAGTTTGCATCTGGCCCAGTATCGTATTGGTCACCCTGCGTACTGCACCGCTTCCGCCGCAGGTTTTACAGGTACTCACCGATGAACGGTCTTTGGCGCCCGTACCATCACAGGTTTTACAGGTGATCTGTTTATTTACTTTTATTTTCTTTTCAGTGCCATTGGCAATTTCTTCGAGAGAGAGTTTTACCTTAATGCGCAGGTTTGTACCCTTAGCTACCCGGCGGCCGCCGCGAGATTGCTGACCACCTCCTCCAAAGAAGCTCTCAAACGGACTGCCCCCGCCACCAAAGATATCGCCAAACTGGCTGAAGATATCTTCCATGTTCATACCGCCGCCACCATATCCGCCAGAAGCACCGCCAACACCAGCATGACCATAATGATCATACCGCTGTTTCTTTTCAGCATTGCTCAGTACTTCGTAAGCTTCTGCCGCTTCCTTGAAGTTATCCTCAGCTGCTTTATCTCCCGGATTTTTATCAGGATGATATTTTATAGCAAGTTTGCGATAAGCTTTTTTAATCTCATCGGCAGATGCGTTTTTGGCTACACCAAGCACATCGTAATAATCTCTTTTACTCATATAATATTAACTACCCACTACAACTTTAGCAAAGCGGATCACTTTATCATTTAATGTATAGCCTTTTTCCAGCTCGTCGATTACTTTCCCTTTCATCTCCTCATTAGGAGCAGGGATTTTAGTGATGGCCTCATGATGATCAGTATCAAATGGTGTATTGATACTCTCCATTTCCTTTAAACCCTTTTGAGCCAGGAGGTTTTTCAGCTTGCTGTGTACCAGTGAAATCCCTTCACGTATCGGATTGATGTCGGTAGCGCTTTCAATGGCTTTATTTGCACGGTCAAAATCGTCTAAAACCGGCAGCAGGGAAACGATCACATCTTTTCCGGCAGTCTGTAACAGTTCTGTGCGTTCTTTTTGGGTGCGGCGTTTAAAATTGTCAAATTCGGCGAACAAACGTAAATATTTGTCGTTCAGAGCAGCATTTTCCCGCTGCAGTTTCTCTTCCACAGAAAGTTCGGGGACAGTTTCTTCTGCCGCTGCATCTTCTGCACGCTCTGCGTTTTCCACGTTCTCTGCACGCTCTTCTGTTTTCACTTCGTTATTATTCTCCACAGTAGGGTCTTCCTTTGTAATGTTTTTCTTCTTGCTAAACATGGTATAGTAGAATTTTTGGATGAAGGTTCAAAAGTTTTGCCAATAGTATTTTTCAGTCATGCTGTCAGTTTTAGTTAAAATATACTGACCAGAATGACTGAAAAAGAATGTTTTGTCAGATTTTTGGGTTAAACGATCTGTGCATCTTCATGCACTATGCCACCTTCACATTTTATAATTCTGGAAGGCATGGTACGGATGATGTGATAATCGTGAGTGGCCATAAGTACGGCAGTTCCGCTTTGGCTGATCTGTTTTAACAGCAGCACGATTTCTTCTGAAGTATCAGGATCAAGATTCCCTGTAGGCTCATCTGCCAGGATGATCTCAGGATTATTTAGCAATGCACGTGAAATCACCACACGCTGCTGTTCTCCGCCGGAAAGCTCATGCGGCATTTTCCTGATCTTGGATCTTAATCCAACTTTTTCCAGAACGTCTTTGATGCGTTCCTGGATTAGGTTTTTATCGTTCCAGCCAGTCGATTTCAATACAAATTCAAGGTTCTTTTCAACGGTCCTGTCGGTTAGCAACTGAAAATCCTGAAAAACGATCCCCAGCTTTCTGCGCAAATAAGGTACATCCTTTATGGCCAGGTTTTTTAAATCAAAGCCCGCCACCAGGCCATCACCATTACCAATATGAAGATCGCCGTATATGATCTTAAGCAGACTGCTTTTTCCGGATCCGGTCTGGCCAATTAAAAAAACAAACTCATCCTTGTCAATATTCAGGTTCACATCTGATAAAACCAAATGCTTCTGCTGAAATACATCGACTTTTCTTAAATTTATAACTGCGTTTCCACTCATTTTTAAATATCAATTTTAGCGATCTGTCCAAAAGGAAGATCATTTACAAAACTCATAATGTAGGGCAACTTATCACCAAGGCCAAGCTTGTCCAGCGACTTATCAGGCCTATCGACCCTAAAATACGCCAATAAAGTAAATTTGTCATCCCTCAATTGAACGTAGTCTGGTATTTTGGCTATGCCCTTTACTTTAATAACATACATCAGGTCAAAAATAGTATTTCAAAATGAGAATAAAGCATGCAGTTTATTTATCTGATGAGGGTAACCGAACCGCTGACCGGTTTAATGTTACCCCTCAATTTGATCACATAATAGTAAACGCCAGCGGGAAGGTCATTGTTTTTATATTTTCCGTCCCAGGCTTTGGTATATCCTGAGCTTTCGAAAACCATTTCTCCATACCGGTTCATGACCTTGACATTCGGGGTGTCAAAAGCGTCTATTGCCGTGATGTTCCAAAGGTCATTTATACCATCGCCATTCGGACTGAAAACATTGGGTACGATCAGCTTTTCATAAACCTTTACAAAGACCTCATCGACCGCAGTAATGCAACCCAGCCTGGAGACCACATTTAGCGTATAATTGGTATTCCGGGTAGGTGAGGCCACAGGGTTCAGCGATCTTGGATCATCGAGATCTGTTGCAGGAGTCCAGAAGAAGTCAATTTCATCGCCGGCCACTTTCCCTTCAAGTTTGGTATCGTAGCTCAGCAGGACCTTTTTGTCAGGACCAGCATCCGCTTTGGGTATTTTGTTGACAATTACATTTACCGTGGTCGTCCGGAAGCAGGAGCCGCTCATCACCTTGACCGTATATAATGTGGTTTTGAGCGGGGAGGCTATTGGATTTGCTATTTCCGGATCGGACAGGCCTTCAGCTGGCGACCAGCTGTAATAGGTGCCACCGGATGCACTGAGTTCAACAGATTTGCCTTCACAGATTTCCGGAGCGGGATTGCCAACAACAGGTTCAGGCGGAGGGATAATGGTGATGTCAACCGAAGCGCCTGCTTCACAACCCCGGCTGTTCACTTTTACCGTGTAAGTACCGGCCATGGCGTAAGTAGCATTTTGAATGGGAACCGACTTTGTTGTCCCGATGAGTTCTCCCGCAGGATTTCGCCACTCATAGGAATCTGCAATGTCTGCAACATCGAGAACGATCGCATCACCCAGACAGACCGGCCCGTTACTCAATGCCTGCGGCTGAGGATAGGGGTTTACATTTATGGTAAGTGTAGGAGACATTGTCCGGCACCTTGGTGAATTAAAATTATTTCCCTCTGCTACTGCCAGCCGGTAATCATATCTGCCAAGCGCGGCATTTCTGTCAAATGGAACGTCTATTGTCGTGCCTGTCTGCCCGGCAATGTCCAGCCAGGTACTTCCGTTGTATATTTGCCACTGGTACCTTAGCGTAGCAGGACCATCTACATCCACACAAAGCTTAATAGTGGCATCATTTCCTTCACAGACATTTGCTGTAGATTCGTCCGTATTGTTCACCCCGACGGTCATTCTGGGCCCGCATGCCCTGAAGGTAATGTCATCCAGTGCGATGTCATTGCCGTCACCACCAGGGCCGTTGTTTACCATCCTGATCTTTATACGGCCCGCCTCCGTAGTTCGGAAAAGAAAACCATATTGTTTCCAGTTCGGGTCTGCATCGGGAATGTCACCTGTATTGTAAGTTCCTAAAACATCGTTATCTGTAGAAAGGATAAAAAATGTGATATTGGGCTTATTTCCGGAATACGTTAATATATTTATGACCCATGCAGCAAATTCATAAGTGGTGTTAGGACACAGATCTATGGAGGCTGCTGATTCATAAAAGACACCTGGATTATAATCGGCATTGACAACCATCATATAGCCGTTGAAATCCCCGGGAGTATGATTGCGCACGTTATACCATCCATTATTGAAACCAAGTGTTGATTTCGCAATGGTAAAACTGCCGTCGCTGACAAATTCTGAATTGGGGTTGACATATCTGTATGTTGTCGGCAAGCCGGGATTTGGGCCAATATCGGCGAATCCCCTCCCAAAATCAATGTTCACGACCGGATCTCCCAGCGACCCTGTACAGAATGTGGGTTCTTGCGCGCTTACCGGCCCGGCAATAAAAGCCAATGCCAGGATCAGCAGGAGCGTATGAAGATTTAGCTTATGGGATATCACCTATCAAATTTTACAGTTCAATATACCTGTAAAATGTGACATCAAATAAAATATTGCACAATTATCGCAGCGGGAGAGCGGCTAAAGGCTGTTCAGAAACCCAATCGTATCCACATTGTCCGCATAGTCCCAAAGCTTAGGGTTCTGGCTTTGTCCAAAACCCAAAACTGACACTCCCGCTTTCAACTCAGCTGTACTCACCACACACTGGATATTTTCAGCCTGCGCGGCAAGAATTTCCTCCACCTCATGAAGGCCGCTGTATCGCTCAAAATAAAGAACTGCCAAGGGTGATGACAAGCTCTTGTCCTCCCTGAGCAATAGAAAACCATTGTCAAAATGTTCAGCGAGGTTGACCAGGTAAATGGACTTATTGTAATCGTAATTGTTGTTGTACTTGAAATGGTTGGCAATGTCTTTGAAGGGTTCTACCGGCTCAAAAAAGTTCTTAATGTCATACCCTTCCGGAATGTATAGCTTGGAAACGTTCCTGCAGCCCAGACCGAAATAGTCAAATACATCATGGCCGAGCAGGGCAATTTCATCTGCGGTTTCATTTCCTGTCAGCACAGCTACACTGTTTCTGTTCTTGCGAATGATGTTTGGACCCTTCCCAAAATAATAATCAAAATATCTTGATGTATTGTTACTGCCTGTTGCAATGATGGCGTCAAAATCTTTAAGGCGTTCTGTATAGATGATTTGTTTTTCGAGTAAAGGCTCAATTTTTATCAATTCAGCCAGCAGGGCAGGGAGCAGCTTGTCATCAGATGAGGAAAGCTTGATCAGTGCAATGTTGCCGGTAGCGAGTACACACAGCACATCATGAAAACCCACCATAGGGATATTCCCGGCCAGTATAAGCCCGACTTTTTTGGGTGTGGCAGTTACGGTGATGTTCTTAAACCAGGCTTCCAGATCTTCGGCATTCAGCATAGTTTGCAGGGCCTGAAGTGCTTTTTTGACCTCTTCGACAGTAAACCAACTATTACTGTTTTGTGCTGAAGAAACCAGATTTTTGAAGTTCTCATCCGGATTAGCGATAAAGTCACTAAGTTTTTTAAATGCAATAATTAGTTTTTCAGCAGTAAGCATTGGCATAAATTTCAACAAAATTAAAGTTTAAGTGTTATATTTGCGTTGCAAAGGTAACTTTACCTATAGACTTAGACGAAGACATGGCTATTAAAATAACAGACGAATGTATTAACTGCGGAGCATGTGAGCCTGAATGCCCCAATAATGCAATTTATGATGCAGGCACAGCCTGGAGATTTTCTGATGGTACGAATTTAAACGGGATCATCGATTTTGGTGATCAGCAGATCGACGCTGAATCTGCCCAGGAAGCAAAGTCTGACGAGGTATATTATATCGTATCAGATAAGTGTACTGAATGTAAGGGTTTTCATGATGAACCACAATGTGCTGCAGTATGTCCTGTTGATTGCTGCGTAGATGATGAAGATGTTCGTGAAACTGAAGACGAGCTTCTGGCTAAAAAAGCCTGGCTTCATCAGGAAAATTAGGATGAATTATACAAAATATACAGGGCGCTTATGAAAATAAGCGCCCTTTTTTATTTATCAAAATAATGATCAGTCTTTTTCTTCGTATTTATTAGGCACGATCAGCACCGGGCAGGCCGACTTGCGGGCTACGTGCTCTGCAACACTCCCCATTAGAAAATGATAGAGTCCCGTTCTTCCATAGGTACCGATAACGATCAGGTCAGAGCCATATTCGTCTGATTGCTGGATGATCCCGTGCGCGGCGCTGTCTATCACACTCAGATAAGTTGTGGTGATCCCATTGCCATATTTGTTTTCTATTTCCTTCAACAACATGTGACTGTTTTCTTCGCTATTGTCATAGGCTTCTAAAAATACGGGTGCAAGTGTAAGGTCCGGATTCACATTGGCAGGTACCGGTTCTATGATATTCACAAGGGCTACCTCTGCGCCAAAGGTCCTTGCCACTTCATAACCCACCCTGGCAGCCTTTTCAGAACAGGTGCTGTTGTCTACGGCAATCAAAATTTTCTTGAGGTTCATCGTCTTTAGATTAAGGTTTGTACCATTAATATAACAATTTAACCAATGAAAAGTTTAATTTTATATCTTCAATTATAGTATGGAACAACATTATGCAATATGCAGGGTAGCAGTTGCGCCTTTGCGTGCCGAACCTTCCGACAAAGCCGAGATCAGTTCACAATTGTTGTTTGGCGATCACGTAGAAATTCTCCAAAAGACAGAACGCTGGTGGCAGGTCCGCAACGGATATGATGACTACCAGGGCTGGATGGATTTCAGGCAACTTGCCGGACTGACCAGGGAACAATTTGCAGCCAGTCAATATAACCAGTACCTCGTGCCGCCAGCACCAGTCAATATAGCTGTCGATTCAGACGGCGGCAAATATTACCTTTCACCGGCCAGTATCCTGCCTTTGTACGATAAGGGATTTTGTTACCTGGGTGAAGCAAAGTATGAAGTGCTTTTTGAACCCCGCCATGTAGTTGCTGAAGATCCTGAAAATATCATCAAAGATGCCCTGTTTTTTGAGAATGTCTCCTATCTCTGGGGCGGGCGTAATTTCTTCGGCCTTGACTGTTCCGGATTTGTCCAGACTGTTTTTAAACTCAATGGTTTCAGCCTGAAACGTGATGCCTGGCAGCAGGCGGAACAGGGAACAACAGTTGACTTTTTGCAGGAAGTACAGCCTGGTGATGTTGCCTTCTTTGACAATGCCGAAGGCCGGATCACCCATGTGGGCATCATGCTCAGTCCGACAGAAATTATCCATTCATCAGGGAGAGTACATATAGACCCCATTGACAACCAGGGAATATACAATCCGGAACTCGGCCGGTATACCCATAAATTGAGGATCATAAAAAGATATAGTTAAAAAGTTTTATGTAATTTGGTAATTATTGCATCATGCAATAAACCAGTGTATGAAACGACTCTTACTCTCTCTGTGCTTATTTTTGTCATGCGGCGGTTTTCTTCAGGCCCAAAAAAAACTAACTGCCAGCGCTACTTCCGGTAAATATACTTATATCTATAAGCTGACAGACAAAGAAACCCTGGCTTTGCCCCTTATCGATGACAGCTATATGCATACGCTGATCGATTCTGCGACATCAGAGAATCTGGAGGCCAGGCGGGAAAAGCTGCCATTTGGAAATTACTTGCTGGTCTCTGCTAAGTATGGAAAACTCGAATATGAAATGCTTCCGGTTTCCAATGTCCATTTCAGGCCGATCAGCAATGGCAAGGACTTTCAGGGACTCGTCACCGACCTAAAAGGGAGTCCTGTCAGCAATGCGGATGTTTGGGTGGGGAACAGAAAGGTAAACAATGATCCTTCGACCCGGCTGTATACCACAAAATTCATCCGTAAACCCGCAAAGGTAACAGTGAAATATGAGGGAATCAGCAGTTTCTATAATTATAAGGTCTATAAGCCTGAACCCAAACCTTTTTTCCTGAGCAAAATGTTTAAGCGCAAACCTGAACGCAATTACGAAATACAACAAAGCGAGCGCAACAGATACCTGGGTTATCTGGTATTCAGCAAGCCCAAATACAAACCCCTGGATACGGTAAAATTCAAAGCTTATCTGATCACAAGTAAGGGGAATTCCATAAATGGTAAATCAATGCGAATAGAATTGAACGGCATTGTTCTCGACACCCTGCAACCCTATCGCGAAGGCGGTTACGAATCACAGGTTATCTTGCAGGACAGCCTCAAACTGGAACTCGACAGGAACTATGCCCTTGTACTCAGAGAGAAAGTCGGGGGGAAATGGGTAAAGGCTTTCAGCCAGGAGTTCAAGTATGAAGATTACGAACTCAAGCAGCTGAGTCTTTCTGTCCGCATGGATAAGAACGAAGCCTCCAGAAATAATCCGGCGACAATATATCTGAAAGCCACCGACGAGAACGGGCTTTCTGTGCCCGATGGCAGAACTGTGCTGATCGTAACCACCGGTTATGTGTCCAGATACTATGCGGATAAAGTATTTGTAAAAGATACCTTATGGAAAACCACACTGGTCATGGATCCGGTTGGCGAGACAAAACTGGTTTTACCAGACAGTATTTTTCCCAATGCAGACCTGCAGGCCAACCTGAACTTTAACTTCCTGAACAGCAATAACGAAAACCTTAGCACTTATAAATCATTACAGTTCAGGCATGTTGACCAGCGCCTTAAGTCTGAAATAAAAGGAGACAGCCTAAGACTGGATTATCTGAAGAACAACATTTCCATCACGCAGACGGCCACAGTTTTTACCGTATATGCAGACGAATATGAGGTGAAGGATTCGATAAAGCTCAGGCTGCCTGCATCGATACCGATTAATCCCATGGTCCAAAATTATCGTGTCCAAACAGAAGACGGATTCAGCAATGTGGTGTATATGCAACAGCTACAGCAGCGGATCATCCCTTATGCCGAACAGGGAAAGGATTCTTTACACATAATGGTAGAAAACAAAAACAAAACCGCTTTCTGGTACAGCATATTTTCCGGTGATGAAATACTAAAGCGCGGATATACCCGCAAGCTGGATACTGTAATGAAACATACGGTGTCCAGAACAGCGCATATCGAACTAAAATACGTATGGGCCGGGATGATGCAGACCGAAGAAGTGAGCGCGTATTACAATGACAACAACCTGAAAGTATCGATGGAAGGCCCTGAAGTGGTTTATCCGGGACAGACCGTAAACATAGCAGTGAAAGTAACCGATATCAACGACAAGCCGGTATCCGCTACAGATGTCACTGCCTTTGCCGCTACTTCTAAATTTTCCGGAGGCCCGGAGGTTTATCTGCCTGTTTTTGGAAATAGGTTCATCGGCAGAAAGTTAAAAGCCTTCGTAAATGACCGTAATATTTTAACGGAAGCCTCGGGTGAGCTGAGGCTGAACTGGGAAAAATGGGGCAGGAAACTCGGACTCGACACCATCGAATATTACAAGTTTACACAGACCAAAGACCTGTACCGTATAGATGAGGACTGCAGGGATTCTATGGCCCTGATCGCACCTTTTTTAATGAAGGACGGAGCAATTGAACCCATACATATCGTTTACATCGATGATATTCCGGTCTATTTCAGTCAGGCCGACCAGTTGCAGCGTTATGCTTTCAGGGTAGATCCAGGCATGCACCAAATTACCCTGCGCAGTGCAAATCACCAGGTTACTATCGCAGACCAGAATTTTTTAAAGGGAAAAAAGACGGTCATCAGCGTCGCTGCAGATCTGCTGAACAAAAAGGCTAAAGTATCCACTGCGCAACCCAGCTTGTCGGCGGAGGAAGCAGATCAGGTAAGCAACTACATGATCCGTATAGAGAATAGCTTTCAGGGACAAAAGGCCATACTGCTTGCTGAAAAATCGGAGACTTTGCTAAGCCCGCCGGCTGATTACAATAACAAGCAAAGCCTGCTGATAGGACCCTACAAGGAAAATATACTGTATCTGACCACACCCCATGTGCACCACGCTTTTGTAAAGGAGCCCGGCTATACCTATACCTTTTTGCCTAACCTGATCAGGCAGAAATCCTTTCCCGAGAAATATGGTTTCGATATCCGCCTGGGCAGGAATAATCCTTTACGGGCACAGGACTACAGGGACATCCCGCTGACCAGGGCAGCGATCGACAGCATCTGGACCGATCATCTGGACAGAAGAAGTATGACCACAACTTTGTTCAATAACCTGCTTTCATTTGCAGGACCAGGCGGTGCAATCACTTCCTCTGTAACCTTCAGCAAAGCCGAAAAGGCAGTTCCGGTCAAGAATATGCTGATCTACAGAAGTGATCAGCCGGACCTGGTATATGTCTTTCCGGGTTCCGCAGGCCTCCGTCCCAGGGTAGCCGAAGGGACCTACAGCATCATGTACCTCTTCAAAAACAACAGTTACTTCATTAAACACGACGCCATAGTCCGGCGAAACGGCACCAACTATTACCATATGAAAGACCCTGGGCTCAATGAGCCGGACAGCATGAGTGTGGAAATTGACAGGTGGATCAAGTCTGCAGGCGGAAGATATCTTATCGGAGACGCTGACGGCGCCAGGGATGAAATCCTCGAGATCTTAAATGCGAGATTTTTCAACAGGTCTGCTTTGAAGCAAAAGATCAGCGGTGTAGTAAGGGACGAGAAAAGCTTATTGCCGCTGGGTGGGGTAACCGTAAACCTGAAAGGATACAAGCGCATCAGTACCAGAACAGACAAGTCAGGGACTTACAGCCTCACTGTGCCGGCAAGAAGTACCCTGGTGTTTTCAGTGGCAGGGTATGATGTGAAAACAATGAATGTACTCAACTACAAGCCCGGTCTGCTGATGACCAGACGGGAACCTTCCGCTGGAGAAACCATCCTCAGAGAGTATAAGAAACGTGCCAGGGAAAAAGACGTGCGCTCCGTCTCCGGGTATTTAGCAGGAGATGTGCCAGTATCCAATGTCGAACAGCTGTTGCAGGGCAAAGTAGCCGGGCTCAACATTCAGAACAACACCGGCGCACCGGGTTTGCGGGGCTCTGTAAACATCAGGGGGCTAAGTACTATAAGTACTACAGGGGCCGGCACTCCCCTAAGCGGCAAACCCCTGGTGATCATAGACGGATTACCTTTTTCCGGAGCGATGGAATCCCTGGACCAAACGAGCATCGCTGAGATCAGAGTATTGAAGGATGCTGAAGCCGCTGCACTTTACGGCTCGATGGGAAAAAATGGGGTGATACTGATAAAAACGCTAAAAGGCAATACACAATTGAATCCTGAGGGAAGCATAGGCGCCAGCGAAAACAGCATGCGTAAAAACTTTTCTGATTATGCCATATGGCAGCCGAGACTTTTTACGGATTTGGATGGCAGGGCCTCATTTACGGTTAAATTTCCTGACGACATTACCAGCTGGTCCGCAAACCTCGTCGCCATGAACGGCCGCAGGCAAAGCGGGAGGAGCAACACCCTCATCAAATCGTTCAAGTCATTGAGTGCCAATTTCGTGTCTCCGCAGTTTGCCCTGTCCGGCGATGAGATCCGTGTCATCGGTAAACTCATGAATTATACCAATAACTCAGAAAGTGCTGCACGCAAATTCATCTACAACGGGAAGGAAGTAAAGAATTCGATAGTCTCCTTCAAAAATGCCCATCTGGACACCATAAGCATTGTGGCAGCGGACAAAGCTACGTCAGATGCCGGCAAATCTGATAGTCTTTCCTTTGAATACAGTATGCTTCAGGACAACGGCTACTTTGACGGGGAACTGCGAAAAATTCCCCTGCTCCAAACAGGAGTTACGGAAACAAAAGGCTATTTCGATGCTTTCATTAGGGATACCACCGTTAGCTATGACTTTGATGCATCTCTGGGGAAGGTGACCCTGCATGCAGAAGCATCTGTCTTCCCGGTTTTGCTGGATGAGATCGGCAAACTGAGCAGGTATGAGTATTTATGCAATGAACAGCTGGCTTCAAAACTCAAGGGGCTGCTGCTGGAGAAAACCGTTCGTAAACAACTGGGTCAGGACTTTAAGCAAGATAAGCAGGTCAGGGAGATCCTGAAGAAGCTGATGAACAGCCGGCGTGCAGAAGGAACCTGGGGATGGTGGCAGAACAGTCCGGAAGAAATGTGGATCAGTCTTCATGTGGTGGAAGCATTATTACAAGCTGAAAAACAAGGCTATTCCATTCAGCTCGACAAAGAGCGGCTTTACCGTTACCTGACTGACCAGTTGGCAGGAAAAAAGGGACAAAACGAAATCTATGCGATTAAATTGATCGGGACATTAAGCAGTACTTATTTTATCAAAGACTGGGTAGAACAACTAAAA
>NZ_DATHGC010000005.1:0-34922 GCF_035317785.1 Pedobacter sp.
CACATAATTGCTCAAAATTATCTAAGTTTGTAAAATGAACTTTTCTTCTAAACTGCTTGAAGACGCTGTTAATGAATTCTCTAAACTGCCGGGTGTAGGTCAGAAGACTGCCCTGCGGCTGGTTTTGCATTTGCTGAATAAGGATCAGGAAGAGGTAGCGCATTTCGGGAATTCGATCATCCGGCTTAGAAAAGAAATAAAACACTGCAGTGTCTGTCATAATATCTCTGACAATCAAATTTGCGGGATCTGCACTGCTGTTAAACGCGACAAAGAAGTGATCTGTGTAGTGGAAGACACCAGGGATGTGATGGCTGTAGAAAACACGTCCCAGTATTTTGGGGTATATCATGTACTGGGTGGGTTAATCTCACCGATGGATGGTATTGGTCCATCAGATCTGTTTATTGATTCACTAGTGCAACGTGTGGCTACTACTCCAGTCAAAGAGGTGATCCTGGCACTGAGCGCGACGATGGAAGGCGATACGACACTTTTTTATCTGTATAAAAGACTAAAGGATTTTCAGATCCCGATCACGACCATAGCGAGGGGAATTGCCTTTGGCGGTGAACTGGAGTATGCCGATGAGATCACGCTGGGCAGATCAATAGTGACCAGGGTGCCTTATGAAAACTCATTAATTAAATAGCTAAATGGATTTTAAGAATAAAGTAGTCATCATTACCGGTGCATCATCAGGTATCGGCAAGGCTTGTGCTGAGGAATTTGCGAAACGTGGTGCAGACCTGGTGCTTGCTGCCAGGCAGTATGTCACGCTTTGCGAGATCAGCGATGGTCTGGAAAAGAAATATGATATAAAAGCGGTTGCGGTGCAGGCGGATGTAAGTAAGGAAGAGGATTGCGGGTTGCTCGTGAAACAGGCTCTGGTAACCTATGGAAAAATAGACATCCTGGTCAATAATGCGGGATTGTCTATGCGCGCACTGTTTAACGAAGCAGACCTCTCCGTACTGAAACACCTGATGGATGTGAATTTTTGGGGTACGGTCTACTGTACAAAATATGCTTTACCTGAAATTTTGAAAACCAAAGGCAGTGTAATTGGTGTATCTTCTATTGCTGGCTACAGGGGTTTGCCCGGACGTAGCGGTTATTCTGCTTCCAAATTTGCTATGAATGGCTTCATGGAGTCGCTGCGTACTGAGCTGCTGAAATCCGGGGTGCATGTGATGGTTGCCTGTCCGGGTTTTACGACCTCAAATATCCGTGTTGCGGCACTGGCGAAGGACGGTGCGGCACATGGTGAAACGAGTATGGAAGAAGGCAAAATGATGACTCCGCAAGAGGTGGCTGTAACAATTGTGGATGGAATTGCTGCCAGAAAAAGGACACTGGTGATGACCGGACAGGGTAAACTTACCGTTTGGATCAATAAATTACTGCCTGCTTTAGCTGATAAACTGGTATTTAATCATTTTACGAGGGAGAAAAATGCCCTCATCAAATAATTTTTTCAAGAAACATTTGTTGTTTCGCAAAAACAATTCCATATTTGCTGCGGAATGATACAAAAAAACGGACATAACATTTGGTGGTGGCACAACGCAATAGCGTAGTGTAACCCTGTATTTGAACGTTTTATTTTACATAAAAAGATTTTGAGGGTTGCTATAAGGCAGCCCTTTTTTTGTTTCGGACAATTTGAAGCTGCTGCAAACCAGTATGAACAGCGTAAAAAACCAATTAAAAAACTTCCGGTAAGGAAGAAACGGATATGAAAAAGATATTAAACCATTTATTTGAAAACAAGACTTTTAGCAGGAGCGAAGCACAAAAGATACTGACTTCGATCGCATTGGGTGAGTTCAACAGCTCACAGATCGCAGCTTTTATTACTGCCTATGGCATGCGTAATATTACCGTGGCGGAACTACAGGGTTTTCGTGATGCGATGCTTGACCTGTGTGTGAAACTTGATTTTTCTGATTATGAGCTGGTAGATCTTTGCGGCACGGGAGGTGACGGGAAGGATACCTTTAACATTTCGACACTTGCTTCATTTGTAGTTGCAGGAACAGGAAATAAAGTAGCCAAGCATGGCAACTATGGCGTGTCTTCCGGCTGCGGGTCCTCCAATGTGATGGAATACCTGGGCTATACTTTTACCAATGATCAGGATACTTTAAAACGCGGCCTGGATACGGCCGGCATTTGTTTTATACATGCTCCGCTGTTTAATCCGGCCATGAAGACGGTAGCGCCGATCCGTAAGGAGCTTGGTGTGAAGACATTTTTTAATATGCTGGGGCCAATGGTAAATCCGGCGCAGCCAAAAAATCAGATCGTTGGGGTATTCAGTTTGGAGCTCGCCCGTTTATATGCCTATCTGTACCAGGATACGGACAAGAACTATACGATATTGCATGCAGTGGATGGTTTTGATGAAGTGTCGCTTACCTGCGATTTTAAAACATTCAGTAAGAATGGCGAGGCATTGGTTACTACAGCTGATCTGGGTTTTGCCCAAATTGAAGAAAGCGCGATAAAGGGTGGTGACACTGTAGAATCATCGGCAAAGATTTTTATGGATGTATTGAATGGTGCCGGTACTGAGGCGCAGCAAAATGTAGTACTTTGTAACGCTGCGCTGGCTCTGCAGACCATTGACAGCACTAAATCATTCGCAGATTGTTTTTATGCTGCTGAAAAATCTCTTGTCAGTAAGAAAGCATTGAACAGCTTTAAAACATTGACAGGAAGACCATGAGGCTGAGGCTGAAAATATGCGGAATGAAGGTGCCTGCAAATATTTTGGAAGTGGCTGCTTTGAAACCGGATTATATGGGTTTTATATTTTATAAGCAGTCGAAAAGGTATGCCGGCGGGCTTTCTGCTGAACTGCTAATGGATTTGCCTCTGAACATAAAAAAAACCGGGGTGTTTGTGGATGAAGACCTGGCTGGTGTAGCAGGGCTTGCAACTGAGTTTGGTTTCAGCGCGGTGCAGCTTCATGGTGCCGAGACTCCGGAATATTGTCTGGAGTTAAAACAGATTCTTCCTCAGGAAACAGAAATCATTAAAGCGTTCGGAGTGGATGAGAACTTTGATTTCGCACAACTGAAAGCTTATGAAGAGATAGTTGACTATTTTTTATTTGATACCCAAACGCCTGATCATGGTGGTTCGGGTAAGGTATTCAACTGGAGTCTGCTGGACCGGTACGAACTGGATAAACCTTATTTTCTGAGCGGAGGAATAGGGCCGGAACATGTCGAAGACATCAGCAATATAAAAGATAAACGGCTTTATGCCATAGATGTAAACAGCAGGTTTGAGTTGGAACCCGGCTTAAAACAAATTGATAAACTGAACGATTTTAAGAATAAACTACCATTATGAGTTATTTTGTAAATGAAAAGGGGTATTACGGTGATTTTGGAGGTGCATATATTCCGGAAATGTTGTATCCCAATGTAGAAGAGCTGAGACAGAATTACCTGAAGATCATGGCGGATGAAGATTTCCAAAAGGAATTTCATCAGCTGCTGAAGGATTATGTTGGAAGGCCCTCGCCTTTGTATCTGGCCAAACGCCTGTCGCAAAAATACCATGCCAATATCTTTTTGAAAAGAGAAGATCTGAACCATACCGGAGCACACAAGATCAACAATACGATAGGACAGATCCTGCTGGCAGAGCGGCTGGGCAAGAAAAGGATCATTGCAGAAACCGGTGCGGGGCAGCATGGTGTAGCCACCGCCACGGTTTGTGCTTTGCGCGGACTGGAATGCGTGGTGTATATGGGCGAGGTGGACATCAAGCGTCAGGCGCCTAACGTAGCGAGGATGAAAATGCTGGGAGCCAGGGTAGTTCCTGCTACTTCCGGAAGCAAGACTTTAAAAGACGCGACCAACGAGGCCATGCGTGACTGGATCAATAATCCCGTGGATACCCACTATATCATCGGTTCTGTTGTAGGTCCGCACCCTTATCCGGATATGGTCGCCAGGTTTCAGTCTGTCATATCAGAAGAAACTAAAAAACAGCTGATTGAGCAGACAGGCAGCGATCAGCCGGACTATGTGCTGGCCTGTGTGGGCGGAGGAAGTAATGCCATAGGCATGTTCTATCATTTCATTGATGATGAAAAAGTAAAACTGGTGGCTGTCGAGGCAGCCGGTAAAGGAGTAGATAGCGGTTTTTCTGCGGCTACGACTGCTTTGGGGCAGGAGGGTGTACTGCATGGCAGCAGGAGCATTTTAATGCAGACACATGACGGGCAGGTCGTGGAACCACATTCGGTATCTGCGGGGCTGGATTATCCGGGCATTGGCCCTCAGCATGCACATCTGTTTAAGACGGGGCGCGGAAGTTATGTATCGATCACTGATGATGAATCTTTGCAGGCGGGGCTCCTGCTGACACAAATGGAGGGGATCATCCCTGCGATTGAAAGTGCTCATGCTCTCGCATATTTGGAGAAAATGAAGTTTACTGGTAAAGAAAATGTGGTGGTGTGTCTTTCGGGCCGCGGTGACAAAGACATGGATACCTATATGAAATATTTTGGCTTATAACGATGAACAGAATTAAAGAGTTATTTCAGAAAAAGAAAGATATATTATCGATCTATTATACAGCAGGCTATCCCTCATTGGGCGATACTGTGGCAATTGCAGAGGCTTTGCAGGAGTCGGGTGCGGACTTGCTGGAAATCGGCTTCCCTTATTCAGATCCTGTTGCGGACGGCCCAACGATACAGGCCAGCAGTAAACAGGCATTGGACAACGGGATGGACCTGAAGCTGTTGTTTGAACAGTTAAAGGATCTTCGCTCAAAAGTGACCATACCTGTTTTATTAATGGGTTATGTAAACCCGATGCTGCAGTTTGGCGTAGAAAATTTCTGCAAGGCCTGCGTAGCAGTGGGTGTGGATGGTTGTATCGTGCCTGATCTGCCTATGATTGAGTATGAAGAGCTTTACGAGTCTGTGTTTGCAGCTCATGGACTCAGCAATATTTTTTTAGTGACGCCCCAGACCTCTACAGAAAGGATTCATAAGATCGACGGTTTGAGTAATGGATTTATTTACCTGCTTTCTTCGTCTGCGACTACGGGTCAAAATCTTCAGGTAGGTGATACCACTGAAGCCTATTTTTCAAGGATAGCCGATCTGAAATTAAAGAATCCTACGATGATCGGCTTTGGCATCAGCAGTAAAGCGACTTTTGATAAGGCTTGCCAATATGCCAACGGCGCAATTATCGGCAGCGCGTTTGTGAAGGCGCTGGATAAAAACGATGTTCAGGGCAGCGTAAAAAGATTTATAAAGGAGTTTAGGCCTTAGTCTTCTTTGTCGATTTTAGGAACACAAAACCAATAAGTCCGGATATAACCGAGGCACAGAGCACCGCAAATTTTGCTTCGGTTATATTCATTTCATCGCTGAATGAAAGCAGGGAGATGAATATAGACATGGTAAATCCAATACCGGCAAGCATCCCCAGTCCAATAATGTGTTTCCAGCCTGAGCCGGAAGGCAAGCTGCCCAGCTTAAATTTTACAGCCAGCCATGAAAATAAGGTTACACCAATTGTTTTGCCGGCGAAGAGGCCGGTAACAATACCTAATCCCAAAGGTGATATCAGTCCACCCAGCATTTCCTTTTGAAAAGTAATATTGGTGTTTGCCAGAGCGAATATCGGCATAATGAAGTAGTTGACAGGACCATTGAGCAGATGTTCCAGTTTTTCAAGCGGCGACTCGGCGTTTGTGGTGTTGGCAGGTACAGTAAGTGCGAGCAGTACCCCGGCAATAGTAGCATGGATGCCCGAATGATGGATGAAATACCACAACACTATACCTGGAACCAGGTAAAAATAAAGTGGCTTCACTTTGAAATAGTTAAATATTAAAAGCAGCAACAATACTCCGCCAGCCCATATTAAATAATCAAAATGGACCTGGTCAGTGTAAAAAATGGCGATGACCAATATGGCGCCCAGGTCATCTACTATAGCCAGTGCTGCCAGGAATATCTTTAAAGAAGGTGGTACGCTTTTGCCCAGCATCGCGATAATGGCCAGTGCGAAAGCAATGTCTGTGGCCATTGGGATGCCCCATCCGGAGGCGGTCGGGCTACCGCTGTTGAAAATAAAATAGATGAATGCCGGAACCAGCATTCCGCCTAAGGCGGCTACAACTGGCAAGGAAGCTTTTTTCACTGAGGATAGTTCACCTTCTACCAGCTCCCTTTTTATTTCCAGTCCGACCAACAAAAAGAAAACAGCCATCAGTGCATCATTTATCCATGCTGCCACTGTAAATGAATAGGCTTTTGTTCCAAAAGTAAAACCCAGATCGGTGGAAAGCAGACTCGAAAATTCTTCTTTATATCCCGAATTAGCAATAGATAAAGATATGACTACGCAAACCATAAGCAGTATGCCGCCAATTTGACCAGAGCGGAAAAAGTCTTTGAAGGCTTGCAGATTGAGCAGTTTGGTCATAAAGATGAATATTAAGAAATTATAAAAAGCTGTTGAGGTCACCTTTTCCTTCACGAATGATCTCAAAATCTCCGGAGGTACAATCCACTACGGTTGAGGGTTCGTTATCCCCATAGCCGCCATCTATAACGATATCTACATGCTCTTCATACTTTTCATGAATCAGTTCGGGATCAGTAGAATATTCGACCAGATCGTCATCGTCGTGAATAGAAGTGGAGAGGATGGGATTGCCCAGTTGCTTTACGATTTCCCTGGCAATATCATTATCAGGCACCCTGATACCCACTGTTTTCTTGTTGGAACTCAATAACTTGGGGACATTGTTGTTGGCGTTGAATATAAATGTAAACGGACCCGGGAGTGCTTTTTTCAGTAACCTGAATACAGTGGTGTCAATTGGTTTGATGTAGTCTGAAATGTGTCTCAGATCTGAGCAGATGAATGAAAAATTAGCTTTTTCAGGTTTAATGCCCCTTAAACGGCAGATCTTTTCTATGGCCTTTTGATTGGTGATGTCGCAGCCCATACCGTACACCGTGTCGGTCGGGTAGATGATGATACCGCCTTTCTTTAATACCTCGACAACCTGTTCAATCGCTTTTGGATTAGGGTTTTCAGGATAGATTTTTATGAGCATGTGTAAATTTACAAAATCCTGATCCGAAATCAGATATTTATTGTTCTATTGGTGTTTTTAATAAATTAAAGCAATATGAGAAAAGCATTTATCGCTATTGCAGCCTTTTTAGTGGCACTTACTATAATGTTGGGCCTTACTTATCCGCCGTTATGGTGGATGGCCATTTTCACTTTTCCTCTGGTTATTTTGGGTATTTATGATCTGTATCAGCCGAAGCATAGTATCGTTAGAAATTATCCGGTTGTGGGCAGGCTCAGGTATTTTATGGAAGACCTCCGCCCCAAAGTTTACCAGTACTTTGTGGAAAGTGATACCAACGGTAAGCCATTTAGCAGACTGAACCGCTCCCTGATCTATCAGCGCGCTAAAATGGAGAATGATACGATTCCCTTTGGCACTCAGCTGGATGTATATGAAAACGGTTATGAGTGGCTGAGCCACAGCATTGCAGCCATTAGCCATCACGAACTGGATGAAAACCCGCGTGTGCTGGTCGGAGGTCCGGATTGTGCTCAGCCTTATGCCGCCAGTATTTATAACATTTCTGCGATGAGTTTTGGTTCATTGAGCCAGAATGCCATATTGGCCTTAAATGGGGGTGCCAAGATGGGCGGCTTTGCCCACAATACAGGAGAAGGGGGCATCAGTGATTATCATGCAGGGCCCGGCGGAGACCTGGTCTGGCAAATCGGAACTGGTTACTTTGGCTGCAGGCATCATGATGGTACTTTTAATTATGAAGCATTTGCCGAAAGGTCTAAATCTGAGCAGGTAAAAATGATCGAGATCAAATTGTCGCAGGGGGCAAAACCAGGGCATGGCGGCATACTGCCGGCAAAAAAAGTTACACCCGAGATCGCCAGGATCAGGCTGGTCAAGGAGGGGTTTGATGTCATTTCCCCACCCGCCCATTCTGCTTTTAAAACGCCTCTTGAGCTGATTGGATTTGTAAAGAAACTGCGTGAATTGTCAGGGGGCAAACCTGTAGGTATAAAATTATGCATTGGCAGGAAAAGTGAGTTTTTTGCCGTATGTAAGGCAATGTCTGAAACAGGCGTTTATGTCGACTTTATCACTGTAGATGGGGGCGAGGGCGGAACCGGAGCATCTCCACAGGAGTTTTCAAATGCAGTTGGCATGCCTTTAAGGGAAGGAGTAGCTTTTGTGTACGATGTACTGATCGGATTTAACCTGAAGAAACACATCAAGATCATCGCTTCAGGAAAGATAGCTTCAGGCTTCGATCTGGTCAAGAACATAGCCTTAGGTGCAGATCTCTGCAATTCGGCAAGAGGAATGATGTTTGCCCTTGGCTGTATACAAGCCCTGGAGTGCAACAGCAATACTTGCCCGACAGGTGTGGCTACTCAGGATGCGAGCTTAATGAAAGGACTGGTGGTGGAAGATAAAACGGTAAGGGTATTCAACTTTCACAGGCTTACCGTAGCAAGTGCGGTCGAACTGCTTGGAGCGGCAGGTCTGCACCATCCGTATCAGCTGACGAGGGCTTATATCAACAGGAGAATTGCCCCAAATGTGATGCAGTCCTATATGGAGAGCTTTCCATACATACCGGAGGGTAGTTTGCTCCAAACACCATATCCACTGAGATTTGAGCTGGGTATGGCACTCAGTACCTCTGCCGGTTTTGCGCCAACGGATTATAAAGTTTCCAGAGTAGACTATGCGCATGCCAACTCATTTGGTGATGATCTGGAAGAAAACAAATGAACCTGATCACTACAGTAATAAGAAGGGTCCGCTAATGAAAATTACCGGACCCTTCTTATATAAATGTTTTTGCTAAAACTCAGCATTCTTAGGGAAACGCGGAAACGCGATCACATCTCTGATATTGGTCATTCCTGTTACAAAAAGGACAAGCCTTTCAAAGCCTACACCAAAACCGGAATGCGGGGCCGAACCAAAGCGCCTGGTATCTAAAAACCACCAAAGCTCTTCCTGCGGGATGCCCAGTTCTTCCATTCTGGCTACCAGCTTATCCATGCGCTCTTCTCTTTGCGATCCGCCAACCATTTCACCGATACCAGGAAAAAGAATGTCCATAGCGGCCACTGTTTTTCTGCCTTGTGCATCCGGTTCATTTTGTCTCATATAGAATGATTTGATGTCAGCAGGATAATCGGTCAGGATCACTGGTTTTTTAAAATGTTTTTCAACCAGGTAGCGCTCATGTTCTGATTGCAGATCATCACCCCATTCGTCAATCAGGTATTTGAATTGTTTTTTCTGGTTGGGTTTTGATGATCTTAAAATCGCTACGGCCTCCGTGTAGGTTAGCCTTTCGAAATCATTATTCAGGCAGAAATTAAGCTTGTCTATCAGTGACATATCACTGCGTTCATTCTGAGGCTTTGTTTTTTCTTCTTCCAGCAATCTGTTGTTCAGGAAATCGATTTCTTCCTTACACTTGCTCAATGCATAGTCGATTACATATTTCAGCATGTCTTCTGCCAGTTGCATATTGTCTTCCAGGTCAGCAAACGCGACTTCGGGCTCGATCATCCAGAATTCTGCAAGGTGACGTGTGGTGTTGGAGTTTTCCGCTCTGAATGTAGGGCCGAAGGTGTAGATCTGTCCAAAGGCCATAGCAGCCAGTTCGCCCTCAAGCTGACCCGATACGGTCAGGTTGGTTGAACGGGCAAAGAAATCTTCAGAGAAGTCAACTTTTCCATCTTCGGCACGCGGTGGGTTTTCAAGATCAAGGGTGGTGACCCTGAACATCTCGCCTGCCCCTTCAGCATCGGACGCCGTAATGATAGGCGTATGCATATACACAAAACCCCGTTCGTTGTAAAACTGATGAACAGCGAACGCAAGTGCATGACGCACCTTGAAAATTGCATTGAATGTATTGGTTCGGAAACGCAGGTGGGCAATTTCCCTTAAAAATTCCAAACTATGTTTTTTGGGTTGCAAAGGGAATTTTTCTGGATCGCTGTCGCCTAATATTTCAATTGAAAGGGCTTTGATGTCCACGCGCTGGCCCTTGCCTAATGACTCTACAATGGTTCCTTTTACGGAAATCGCTGCGCCGGTGGTGATGCGTTTAAGTAATTCTTCAGGTGTATTATTAAAATCAACTACGATTTGGATGTTCCCCATGCATGACCCATCATTTATTGCGATAAATTGATTGTTGCGAAAGGTACGCACCCAACCCATAACGGTTACTTCTCTGTTAAACTCGGTTGTCTCTAGCAGACTTTTTACTTTTTCTCTTTTAATCATAGCTTTATTGTGGAGAGGGTCAAAAATAAGGAAATACTTCAATAAATGACAGGGCTTGTTTTAGGGGGAGGGTTTTTAATATTTGTCGTTTTTATTGTATATTTTTTGGTGACTATTGTGATAATTGTCATATGTTGTGTGATTTTGTGTGTTAAAATATCAAATTATCGATAGTTTTTGGTGTATTTTATGTGTTTATTTATGTTTTGTTGATTTATTTGCTGGTTAATTGGCGGTATTTGATTGTTTATTGATTTTTGTTCTATATTTTTGATTGATATTTTGATTTTAATGCAGTGTAATTCGGTTTTTATCAAAATATTTTAAAAAATAAATGAATTTTTATGGTTTTTTAATAAATATTCCTATATTTGTAATGCTCGTTTAATTTATATTTGGTTAGAGAGGCCAACAATTGGATAGTTGTTGGCCTCTTCTTTTTTAGAGCATATAGTTTTTGGTAAAATAGGGAAGGGATATCTGGTGCAAGATGTCCCTTTTATTTTTTCTGATGTTCTTAGCCGGCAAACGACCAAAAGATCAGGATAACTTATTAAAAAAAGAAGGGATACCTGTTTAGGATATCCCTTCTTTTTTTTAAAGATTTATTGACTATGCCAATACTTCAGTTACAAGGGCAGCAGCATCTTTTAATGCAATAGCCGAATATACCTGCAGTCCCGAATCGTCAATTAATTTTTTGGCTTCTACAGCGTTTGTGCCCTGTAAACGGCAAATGATCGGAACAGGAACGTTTCCGATTTCTTTATAAGCATCGATAACACCCTGCGCAACACGATCACAACGAACAATTCCACCAAAAATGTTGATCAAAATAGCTTTTACATTCGGATCTTTAAGGATAATGTTAAATCCAGCCTTAACAGTCTGGGCATTAGCAGTACCGCCTACATCCAGAAAGTTTGCAGGCTCACCACCAGCAATTTTAATGATGTCCATAGTTGCCATTGCTAAGCCGGCGCCATTCACCATACAGCCAACGTTTCCATCCAGTTTTACATAATTGAGGTTTGATTCACTTGCTTCTACATCAGTAGGGTCTTCTTCCAGTTTATCGCGCATCGCAGCATAATCCGGATGGCGGAACAAGGCATTTTCATCGAGATCAACTTTAGCATCGACTGCAATGATTTTATCATCAGATGTTTTTAAAACCGGATTGATCTCAAACATTGCCGAATCGGTATTGTCATAAGCTTTATAGAGTGCTGTAACAAATTTTACCATTTCTTTAAAGGCGCTGCCGCTCAGACCTAAGTTAAAAGCAATCTTACGGGCTTGAAAACCTTGGAGGCCTACTTTTGGATCAATTTCTTCTTTGAAGATCAAATGAGGAGTGTGTTCTGCCACTTCTTCAATATCCATACCTCCTTCAGTCGAATACATGATGATGTTTCTTCCGCTGGCGCGGTTTAATAAAACACTTACATAAAATTCTTTAGTCTCCGAAGCTCCGGGATAATAGACATCCTGCGCAACTAAAATTTTGTTAACTTTTTTACCTTCCGGACCTGTCTGGGGAGTTACGAGTTGCATACCCAATATTGCGGTAGCGCGTTCTCTGACCTCATCCAGGTTTTTGGCAAGCTTAACGCCCCCACCTTTACCACGACCACCTGCGTGAATCTGAGCTTTAATTACAACCCAGTCAGAATTGTAATCGGTTTTCATTTTTTTAGCCGCTTCTACAGCCTGTTCAACCGTATCGGCAACAATGCCTTCTTGTACGGCTACACCAAAACTTTTAAGTATTTCTTTACCTTGATATTCGTGGATATTCATTCGCTGAAAAAATTTGTTCAAATCTACAATTTCAAATGCTTTATACAAATAGGAAGGTGCCGATTGTTCAGACTATTTTTAGGTTTTATGCAAAACCCGCCTGCGCTGACGAGCTGGTGTGACAGTTCGCTGTATAAAAAAAAACTAAATCCTCTTTATCATTTTTTCTAATGCATCCAGGTGAGTCTTAAACGCCTGTCTGCCAAGATCGGTGATGCTGTAAGTGGTGTTGGTCTTTTTGCCGATGAACGCTTTCTGTATTCTGACGTATTGTGCCTGTTCCAGTGTGCTCAAATGGGAGGCAAGGTTGCCATCGGTCAACTCCAGAAGCTGTTTGAGTTCATTAAAGCTAATGCTCTCATTGACAACCAAAACCGACATTACACCAAGTCGTATCCGGCTGTCAAATATTTTATTTAAAGCTTCAATTGGGTTTTTCATTTTTATTTAGCCCGTTCGTATTTAAAGTACATTACCAATCCATACAGAATATGCAGTATGCCAAATCCAATTGCCCAAAAGTAAAGCCCATAGCCGATATAAAACATCGCGATCAGGCCGAGAATAATTTCGCAGATACCTAAAAACCGAATATCACTATAAGTGTATTTGCTGGCATTGACCAGTGCTAAACCATAAAATACAAGACAAGATGGTGCGATCAGGCCATATGCGTTGGAATGGACCATTAACAAAGCAATGATGAACAATCCGCCTGCAATCAAAGGGATTGCCAGGTTGATCAGCAGATTTTTAGCCGTCTTATCCCAAATTGGCAGGTTTTTCTTTTTGCTCTGGCGGTAAGTAAAAAGCATACCGCCGAGAAGCGCAATGATTAGAACCAATATGGCAATTTTAATCAGGTTAAACTCCGCACTCATGTCAAAATAGGCAGTTTCCAAATCCCTGTTTGCATACGCACGCAGTTCTCTGTCTGCAAAATAAGCGCCGCCCAGAGCGGTAATCCCCGCAAAAACCCCGGACAGTCCGCTTAAAGAAATAAATCTTGACGAACGGTCCATCATTTTCCTGATGTCGTTCAATGCGCTAAGTTGTTCTTCTTGATTACTCATTTTAAAAGCACTTTGTTTTCCAAAGCTAATGTTATTTTTATTAAATCAAAACTATTTGAGAATATCTTTTATGCAGTTCTGCTTTCGGTTTTTAGGTTGTCAGACGACAACTTTATAACCTCCTTACTTTTTACTAAGTTTGCAGCATGCTAAAAGCCACTGGTATCAAAAAAGCGTATGGTAATTTGCCCATTTTAAAGGGGGTAGACCTTTCAGTAGAAAAGGGAGAGATCGTAAGTATTATTGGTGCTTCAGGAGCGGGGAAAAGTACGCTTCTACATATACTGGGTACGCTGGATAAGCCAGACGGGGGCGCTGTTGAGCTGAATGGTACAAAAATCAGCAGTCTGAGCGGCGAACTCCTCAGCGTATTTCGCAACAAAAATATTGGTTTTGTTTTTCAGTTTCATCATTTGCTGCCTGAATTTACTGCACTGGAAAACATCTGTATACCTGCATTTATTGCCAAATCAAATAAAAAACAGGCTGAAAATAAGGCCGCCGAGCTTTTGGAGTTATTGGGGTTGAAAGACCGGGCGCATCATAAGCCGAATCAGCTCTCGGGCGGCGAACAACAGCGTATTGCTGTGGCCAGAGCGCTGGTGAATGATCCTGCAATTATACTGGCAGATGAACCTTCAGGAAATCTGGACTCTGCAAACGCAAGTGCACTTCATCAATTTTTTATCACATTGAGAGATAATTTTAAACAGACTTTCGTTATCGTGACACATAATGAAGATCTTGCTAAAATAAGTGATAGGGTGGTGACCATGAAAGACGGTTTAATTATATGAAGATATTGATCACAGGAGGGAAGTCTGCCAGGGCATTTAAGTTACTGAAAGAATTCAAAGAGGATGAGGTTATAATGGCTGATTATGGCGAAATGCCTCAATTTCCATCGAAAGAATATCGGTTTATTTCATTAGGGATTCAAAACCAGGATACAATTGCACATACCCTTCTGACTTCGTGTCTGGACAATGCCGTCAATGCCATATTACCAGTAGATGATTCTGAAATTGAAGCGGTTGTCAAATCCCGTATATTGTTCGAAGAATTCGATATTCAAGTGCTCACACCTGCTGAACTAAACAAGGCATAAACAAATGATCCGGCCATATGTCTTTTGAACAATACATTCAGAATAAACAAGCTTTTGTGTTCGAACTGGATGACATAATCTATCCTGAAAAAGACTATCTGCTGCAGATTTACTATTTATTTGCACAATTCATGGAATACGGAGAACAGATGGACGCCGGTGCCATGATCAAAAGCATGCAGGAAACTTATTTTTCTGAGGGAGCCGATGCTGTGTTTGATAAGACCGCAAGATTATTTAGTATTCCGCCCCAATACAGGATCAATTTTGACATGCTGCTGCACAGCGGCCGTCTTCCGCTAAAATTGCTTATCTTTAATACGATATTAAAATTTATGCAGGAAATAGTTGTCGAACGCAGGCAGATATTTATATTCACCAACGGACAGCCCGCACAGCAGCTCAACAAGATCATGCAAACAGAATGGCATGGTCTCGAAAATTACCTGGAAGTTCATTTTGCCATGGAATCAGCTGCCAAGCCTTCAGCTAAAGGGCTGCAAGTGATCATGGAAAGACACAAATTGAAAAAAGCAGATGTATTATTGATCGGTAAATTGGAAGCCGATAAAATGTGTGCAAAAAATGGTGGAGTGGAATTTTTAGAAGCTGATAAACTATTGTTACCTTAATTACGTTAATATCACTGGCTTATACGAATGGGACTCAAAAAGGCCCCATCTAATCTATAGAAAAACACTATGAAATATCATATCAAAAATTACGCTCTGCTTGCTGTGCTGACGGCAACATTAATAATTAGTGCCTGTAAAAAGGATAAGGATAAGGGACCTGACGACGATGGCGACAGGCGCGATCTCACCAACGATTCTTTATTTTTGTATGCCAAACAGATCTATTACTGGAATTCTTCGTTGCCTTCATATGAGGCATTTCAGCCCAGGAAGTACACGAATTCCTCAACAGATCTTGGGAATTACGAAAATAACCTCTTTAACATAGGTAAAGCCGCCAATGCTGCGGACTATATTCCAGGAGAAACTTTTTTAAAATATTCTTACATAGAAGACATCACCGAAAGAAATCCTGCCGCTGTCTCTGCAAAACCTAATCCTCAGGCAGCTGTTGACCTGGAGGGCAACGGAAATGACAATGGTTTGCGGCCTGTATTTTACCTGACAGACAATAATACGAGAGCTTATGCGCTTTTTGTTACTGCGGTTTACAGGGGCTCTGATGCAGAAAAAAAGGGAGTTAAGAGAGGCTGGCTGATCAATAAGATTAACGGAACTGCTATCGGCACACATTATGAAAACGAAAGGGCCATGGTCAATGCCACATTGAGTTCAGATAAAGTAACGATTTCAGGTATAAAATATACTAACAAAATTGCCGGGGAGGCATTTAATGTAGAGCTGAATAAGACCAGCTATAAGAGCAGTCCCATTTATCTGTCCAAAATTTTTACAGCCGGAGCGAAGAAGATCGGATATTTGGCCTATGCCCGGTTTTCAAACGAGTCCAACTCATTTCATGTGCTGGATTCTACATTCAATAGTTTCGCCGCTCTTGGGGTGACCGACTTGATTATAGATCTTAGATATAATGGCGGAGGCTATGTGAGCACTGCGGAACACCTGATCAATCTGATCGCCCCGTCCAGTGCTACTGGTGTGATGTATAAAGAATACTTTAATGCCACATTGACCACAGGTAAAGCGACGATCATGAAAAACCAGCCGGTATTGGACGACGATGAAAAGATACAGTATACCAATGGCAGGATTGTAAATTATTTCGATGATATTGACTATTCCGTAGCTGCGAATACCAATTCATTCAGTAAAGCAGGTAATTTGACCAATATAACCAACGTAGTATTTATTGTTTCCGGTAGTACAGCATCAGCCAGTGAACTGGTGATCAACAGCCTGAAACCTAAAATGACAGTGAAATTAGTGGGCGAACAAACCTATGGCAAGCCGGTAGGTTTCTTTCCTATAAGGCTGGAAAACAGGTATGATGTATTGTTTGCATTGTTTGAAACCAAGAATTCCCAGAACGAAGGCGGATACTTTTCAGGGATGGTTCCTGATTATGCTGAAAGTCCTGGAGAAGCAGCTTTCTTTGATGATCCGAGATATGATTTCGGTGAAAACGGCGAACCCTATACTGCCAAAGCCATAAGCGTTTTAAATCCTTCAAATGCAGCAGTGAGCCTAAGAAGTAAAGGTTCCGTGATGAGCATCAACGGTAAGGAGGTTTCTTTCAGTACAATAAACGAAATGAAACCGTTAAAGGAGAATGATGAGTTTAAAGGAATGATCGAAACCAGGCATAAAGTGAAAAGATAATTTCAGTTATTGATACAATTATTTTACATTATTTGCAGATAACTCTTTCAGGTACTATTGCTATTTAAATAGATTAAATGCATATTTAGATAACAAATATGTTATATCATATGTTAGGGGAATCAATAGAGAAAGAATCAATAGAGGTTAATAAAATAATACCTGCGGATCAAAACCATACAGAAGAATTAAGGAATAAATTAAACTCAGCTCAGCGATTGGGTAACGAATTTAAATCTAAAGCAGACATTACATTCAATACAAATGAAGGCGCGAAAACGGTAAATACTACCGTATGGTCAGTAACTGAGAAATATCTTCAATTGAAGAATGGAATACATATTCCTTTGAATAGCCTGATAGATATTGACTTTTAAAAGCTATCGCTTTTTCATCTTTAGCCTTTCTTTAAATATTTTTTGAATATCGCGTTGTTTGTCAATATTGCCCACGATATTCCGGATGGCATTGACCGCATTTTCAAAAAAAATCTTGTTGATGCTTTGATACTCATCACTGGCTTTGTGATAATCCTTATGATCTTCTACGCCAAAATAAAGAAACGGAATGTTTTTAGCATTAAAGGCTCCCTGGTCGCTTTGATTGGTCCAGTCATCAATTCCCTGCTTTGGATCGTCATGTCCAAACAGAACTTTGGGATTGAGATGATCAACAACAAAAAACTTCCTTAACTCAGGATATTTAAATGTACCGCATACATAAAGTTCCCCTTTTTCATTGTGGCTGATCATATCCATATTTATGTTGAGCCTGATCCTGCTCAATGCTACGGGAGGTTTTGCTACAAAGGCTTTTGCACCTTGCAGCCCCATTTCTTCAGCATCAAATGCTGCAAAGATTAAAGTGTTATTTGGCGGGTTCTTCATAAAGTATTCAGCCAGGTAAAGCAAGCCTGCCACCCCGGATGCGTTGTCATCTGCCCCGTTATAGATTTCATTGTTTACAATGCCCAGATGGTCGTAGTGCGCTGAAATTACAATAACCTGATCAGTCTTCCCGGCAATATACCCGACCATATTTGTGCCGCTGATATCAGCGCTGTTTTTCGATTTAAAAGAGAATGCCGATTGGTACCCAGTATTAAAAGATTTCAAGCCTATAGCATCAAACCGGTCCCGGATATAAGATCTTGCCATCCCTGCACCTTTAGTCCCCGTTTTTCGGCCTTCATATTTGTCCGACGACAAAGTTTCAACATCCTTAAGCAGCTGTTTCACGGTTTGCGATTCAGCATTTCCGGCAAAACCGCAGCTCAAAAGTAATATAAGTGAAATAAACAGGCAGGATTTCATAATCTTGTAAGCTGGATGGTGTAAAATTAAAAAAGACTGGACGTATGCCCAATCTTTTAATGACTTTATAATACCCTGGGGAGCTGTGCTTACTAACCCAGGTATGATTTTAATATTTTGCTCCTTGAAGTATGGCGCAGACGCTGCAGCGCTTTGTCCTTTATCTGACGCACACGTTCACGGGTTAAATTGAATTTTTCACCAATCTCTTCAAGAGATAAAGGATGATTTGTACTCAAACCAAAGAACAAGACAATGATCTCACGCTCACGTTCAGTCAGTGTAGACAAAGAACGTTTGATCTCCTCAGAAAGAGACTCATTGATCAGGCTGCTGTCGGTATTTGGCTCGTGGTTTTCCAGTACATCGAGCAAAGTGTTTTCTTCACCCTGAACAAAAGGTGCATCCATGGATACATGCCTTCCGGAATTGCTCAGCGTATCAGATATCTTATCGACTGTGGTTTCTAATATGTCCGCCAGTTCCTCCGGAGAAGGCTCACGCTCATATTCCTGCTCTAACTTGGAAAATGCTTTACTGATTTTACTCAAAGAACCCACCTGGTTTAAAGGCAGACGTACAATACGGCTTTGCTCAGCTATGGCTTGTAAAATAGACTGACGAATCCACCAAACTGCATAAGAGATGAACTTAAAACCCTTGGTTTCATCGAAACGCTTGGCGGCTTTAATCAGACCCAGGTTGCCCTCGTTAATTAAATCTCCAAGAGTTAATCCCTGATTTTGATATTGTTTAGCGACGGACACCACAAAACGCAGGTTGGTTTTAGTTAAACGTTCTAATGCGGCCTGATCTCCCTCGCGTATTTTTCTTGCTAATATTACTTCTTCTTCTGCGGTAATTAAATCTACTTTACCAATCTCGTGAAGATATTTGTCAAGGGACTGACTTTCGCGATTGGTAATCGATTGCGTGATTTTGAGTTGTCTCATTTATATGCTTTGGTACTCGTTATGTGTCTTGAACGTGCAAAAGTAAGGATTTAATGGCAATTAGAAAAGATAAATTACTGAAAACGTTACACTTTACACCTATTATTTATACAATATTTTAACAGCAAAAATTATTCCAAAGTACTTTTGTCAGTATCTGTGTAGTTATATTGTAAAACATGGTTTTATTATTGATTAACAATATGTATATTGTGTGTTACAATAATAACTGATATTAGCAAAAGCCAAAATAATGTTTGTCTTCATGGTGTCAGGAAATAAAATAGGAGAAAGTAATCTTAAAAGTGTCAAAACAGCGTGTACTGATTATAATGAAATTACATTATGCCAATAGTTATTAATCTGGATGTGATGCTTGCAAAAAGAAAGATGTCCTTAACCGAGCTTAGTATGCGGGTAGGAGTGACGATGTCCAATCTTTCCATATTAAAAACAGGAAAAGCCAAAGCGATCAGACTGGAAACTATGGATGCCATATGCCGTGTTTTGGATTGTCAGCCGGGAGATATCTTAGAGTTTCACAGGTAAAGTTTGGCTCATAAAAAAGCCTGTTAAATAATACTGTTTAACAGGCTTAAATGATTTGTTATTTTGGATTAAGTCAAATCTGAAATTTCTGCATCGGGAGCGTTCTTTTTAACAGATTCAATGCCATTGTCTCTGCTCGTCTCACTTTCATACATTTCACTGTTGCCGATAATTTGCCCGTTGGTAGCTTTTAAATTGAAGTATGGTTTGCCATTGGATGAGGTTTTCCGATCGTATTTGCCGTCATCCTGAGCGTTTTTCTTCACAGATTCTATACCATTTGTACAGCCACTTTTGTTGGAATATCCTTCACTCGTTAAAATTACCTGCCCATTTCCCGCCTTTAAATTGAATTGGAATTCACCATTCTTTCTCGTTGTGATTTCAAATTTGCCCATAATCTTTTTAATTTAGTTTTACAATAGATCGTATTTAATAATACAATTTATAAAAAACTGAACAAAACCAAATAATTATTATCATTTTGTTTATAAAGCGGCGATGCCTGCTAAATCAAAAGTCTGATCCAGTCTTATTCCTTTTTCCGTTTGCTGCAACGTACAGCATTCATTTACGGCATCATGCTCAAGGTAAAGAATATATCCATTGTCTGTAGCTTCCTGTAAAAAAGACCGCTTTTCTTTTAATGTTTGCAGAGGGAACATGTCGTACGCCATTACATAAGGTAAGGGGATATGTCCAACAGAAGGCAGCAGGTCAGCCATATAAACAATCGTCTTACCCTTATATTGGATTTGCGGCAACATCATTGCGTCTGTATGCCCATAAGCAAAGCGGATATTTATACCATCATGAAATTGAACCCCATCAGTGTCCTCAACAAACCTAAGCTGACCACTTTCCTGAATAGGCAAAATATTGTCTTTTAAAAAAGAAGCCTTTTCTCTTTCATTTGGATTGACAGCCCAGTCCCAGTGTTTTTTGTTGCTCCAGTAAAAAGCATTTTTAAATGCCGGCCTGAGTTTGTCGCCAATACGGATTATGGAGCCACCACAATGGTCAAAATGCAGATGCGTCAAAAAAACATCAGTGATGTCATCCCTGCTAAAACCCTTTGCAGCAAGCGATCGGTCAAGGCTGTCATCACCATGCAAATAATAATGGCTCAAAAATTTTTCATCCTGTTTATCGCCGATACCAGTATCAACTAATATCAGCCTGTCACCATCTTCAATCAGCAGGCAGCGCATTGCCCAGGTGCACATATTGTTCGCATCAGCCGGATTGCTCTTCTGCCAGATGGATTTTGGAACCACGCCAAACATAGCACCGCCATCGAGTTTAAAAAGTCCGGTCTCAATCGTATGTAAGTTCATATTTGGAATAATTAATCGGTGGTAAAACTAATAAAAAAGGCCGCACAAGCGGCCTTTTTTATTAGTTTTTTGGCGGTAATTTTAGTGTCTGGGAGATGGCATAAGCGCTTTCGCTTATTCAGCGAAAGATGCAGCCATCGAGCAGATCACTATTATTACAAATGTATCACCTCTCCATACGCATCAGCAGCAGCTTCCATAATTGCTTCGCTCATAGTAGGATGCGGATGTACAGATTTAATCATTTCATGACCTGTGGTTTCCAGTTTGCGCGCTACAACGATTTCAGCAATCATTTCCGTCACATTGGCGCCAATCATGTGCGCACCCAGCAATTCACCATATTTTGCATCAAAGATCAATTTCACGAAACCATCTTTAGCACCTGCCGCACTGGCTTTACCTGATGCCGAGAAAGGAAATTTACCGATCTTCAGCTCATAACCAGCCGCTTTAGCTGCTTTTTCGGTATAACCTACAGAAGCAATCTCAGGGCTGCAATACGTACATCCCGGGATGTTGTTGTAATCCAAAGGCTCAGGCTTGTGACCAGCTATTTTCTCCACGCATATGATGCCTTCCGCAGATGCAACATGTGCAAGGGCCTGTCCGCCAACAATATCACCAATGGCATAATACCCTTTTACAGAAGTATTGTAAAATTCATCCACAACTACTTTGCCCTTTTCGGTTTTGATGCCTGTTTCTTCCAGGCCAATGTTTTCGATGTTGGCAACCACACCTGCAGCAGAAAGAACGATGTCGCATTCCAGGGTCTGCATGCCGGAAGCAGTCTTAACCTGTACTTTACAGCCTGCGCCGCTGGTGTCCACAGACTCCACACTTGAAGAAGTCATCACCTCAATCCCCGCTTTTTTAAAGCTTCTCAGCAATTGTTTGGAAACATCCTCATCCTCTACAGGAACCACATTGTCCATGAATTCAACTACAGTAACTTTAGTGCCTAACGTAGCATAGAAATAAGCAAATTCAACACCTATAGCTCCCGAGCCTACCACTACCATAGATTTAGGCTGTTCAGGCAATACCATCGCCTGTCTGTATCCGATCACTTTCTTGCCATCCTGTTTCAGGTTTGGCAATTCTCTGGACCGTCCGCCTGTCGCCAGTATAATACTAGTTGCTGTATATTCTTTAGTGGATCCGTCAGCCCCTTTAACCTCAATCTTATTTCCCGGTTTAGCTTTCCCGGTACCCATGATCACTTCGATCTTATTCTTTTTCATTAAGAACTGAACACCTTTGCTCATGCCGTCTGCTACTCCGCGACTGCGCTTGATCACTGCCGCAAAGTCAGCTTCAGCCTCAGCAGTTTTAATTCCATAATCTGAAGCATGATTGATGTATTCAAAAACCTGCGCGCTTTTCAATAAAGCTTTGGTAGGGATACAGCCCCAGTTCAGGCATATACCGCCAAGTGATTCACGCTCTACAATTGCAGTTTTCAAACCTAACTGAGAAGCCCTTATTGCAGCCACATATCCGCCCGGACCGCTGCCAATTACTATTACATCGTAGTTCATATCTTTAAATAAAGGAATTTTAACTTTAGTCAGCGCCAAAATTAATAAAAATGTTTATTAAACCATGCGGTTTGCGTTTTATGACACAGCCTATATTTCCCTACAGGCACAGCATATATTTGCATACATATATATAGTAGTGTAGATATTACACTATGGATAAACGTTTTTTTAGCTGGAATGAATATAAATTATTGAAAAACTGCTCGTTATAAATTCGTTTTTTGGGTTAAATGTTGAAAAATAATGCTGTTCTTAATAATTATTTAACATTGAAACCAAAATCTTGGATATTTTAATAATTATCTTTGCGACGATATCATTAACAAGATATCTGCACATAAAAAAACAAAAAATATGAAGAAATCTTTACTACTTAAATTTGTGGTGATCCTGATGGCCTTTATAGGATTGCAATCTCAGGTCAGCGCTCAAGTGACTACCTCGTCTTTGAATGGTACCGTAAGGGACTCAAAAGCACCACTTCCAGGCGCAAGCATAAAAGCTACACACAGGCCTACCGGAACAGTCTATGTCGTGACTTCAAATGCTGCCGGACGTTATAGTATAGCAAATATGAGGGTAGGTGGGCCATATTTGATCGAAATTACGTATGTTGGTTTTCAACCGGAAAAAACTGATGATGTTTTTCTGAAATTGGGAGAACCTTTCTTGCTGAATGCAATGCTTAAAGATGAAAGCGCCAATTTGCAGGAAGTTGTAGTTACAGGAACCCGAAATGAAACACTTAACAGGAGACGCACAGGTGCCGCAACTACGATTTCCAAGGAACAAATACAAAATCTTCCTACTTTAAGTCGCAGTCTTACGGATTTTACACGGTTGACACCTCAATCTAACGGCAGTTCATTTGCAGGATCTAACAGCAAATTCAATAGCTTAACAATAGACGGTGCGGTAAATAATGATGTTTTCGGATTAACCACGTCCGGACTTCCCGGAGGACAGGCCAATACGCAGCCGATCTCTTTAGATGCCATTCAGGAAATTCAGGTAGTTATAGCTCCCTATGATATTACTTATGGCAATTTTACTGGCGGTGGTATAAATGCCGTGACTCGCTCTGGTACAAACACAGTGGAGGGGTCTGTATATTTTTTTGGGAGAAATGAAAAACTTGTCGGTAAAAGTTTTGTTGGGGAAAAGGCAGCTGATTTTCATAATATCCAGTATGGCTTCAGGATAGGAGCACCAATCATTAAGGACAAATTATTCTTGTTTGTGAATGCTGAGCAAAGTAAAATTGAACAGCCCACGCTTTTTAACGCAGGCGATGCAGGAGCTGTTATCACACAAGCAGACGCCGCTGTGTTAACGAAGTATGTACAGGATGAGTATGGTTATGATATCGGTGCATCAAACGGTATAGGTGCAAAGACTGAGAGTGACAAGATATTCGCACGTCTGGACTGGAATATCAACAGCAAGAACCAATTGACATTGCGTCACAACTATATTAAAGCGTTCGATGACAATATTTCTAGAACTGGTTCTTTATTTCGCCTTGGAAATAATGCTTACAAGTTTAATAACAGCCAGAATGTTAGTGTAGCTGAACTGAGAACTCAATTCAATTCAAGTTTATCGAACAATTTAATATTTGGCTATTCAAGAATACGCGACTCACGAGAGACCTCAGGATCTTTGTTTCCACAGGTAGAAATCCAAAATTGGGGTGGTATTTCTGGAAAGACCGTTCAATTTGGTTCCGAAAGAAGCTCTACAGCTAACGAACTTGACCAGGATATTGTAGAATTTACGAATAATTTAAAGTTGTTAACGGGTAATCATACTTTTACTTTAGGCACGCATAATGAATTCTTTAAGTTTAGGAATTTATTTGTGAACAACTACAATGGAAGATATAGATATACTAGTCTTCAGAATTTTTATGATGAAAAACCTAACAACGTTGATGTAATTTATCCTGCTACTGCAGGAACATTACCTGATGCTTCTTTCAAAGCAGCCCAGTTGGGCTTCTATTTTCAGGATGAAATTCAAGTTGACAGTACATTCAGGCTAACAGCTGGATTAAGAGTGGATGTTCCCATCTTCAACAATAAACCTGGAAACAATACAGCAGTGGCCGCTTCCTTTCCGGGATACGGCACTAATATCGTCCCAAGCGGACAGCTTTTGGTTTCGCCACGCGTTGGTTTTAACTGGGATTTAACCGGAACAAGATCTATTCAATTGCGTGGGGGCTCCGGATTATTCACTGGACGTGCGCCGTTTGTATGGTTTTCTAATCAGTATGGAAACACAGGACTGGATTATAAGAGTATAGCTTTGAGTGGAACTACTGCTAATAATGCGGGCTTTGAGCCTGATCCAACAAAACAATCAACTGTAGGAACAGCAGGAAGTACTTATCAGGTAAACTTGATGAGCTCTCAATTCAGAATACCACAGACACTCAGAACAAATTTAGCAGCTGATTTCAAATTGCCAGCCGGTATTACTGCAACACTAGAAGGAATTCATTCTAAAACAATTAATAATATTCTTTACAGGGATTTGAACGTTAAACCGTCGGTTGCAAATATTAATCCATCTTTAACGGGTGGCGCAGACAATCGTCCTTTCTACGGATCTAAAGTAAGTTCTACGTATACTGGTGCTTACCTGCTGGATAATACTTCTAAAGGTTCATCTTACACACTAACAGCAGAGCTAAAGAAAAATTTCTTTAACGGGCTATTTGCTACAGTTGCTTATACTTATGGTGAATCAAAAGATGTGAATTCTGGAGCTAGCAGTACGGCCCAGTCAAATTGGGAATTTGTTCAAGTAGTTAGAGATGCAAATAGCCCTGATCTGGTTTATTCTAACTTCGACATACGTCACAGGATTATCGCCAGTTTGTCTTATGGTCTTAACTATGGAAAAAATAAAGCTAGCGGAACAAATATCTCGGTATTCTATGCTGGCAGATCAGGAACACCATTTACTTATTTGTATAATGGTGATTTGAATGGTGACGGTGCTTTCAGTAATGACCTATTGTATGTTCCCAGAACTATTGCGGATATTAAATTGGTTAACCTAACTGTCGGCACAGGAGCATCAGCTGTAACTTATACACCTGCCCAACAATGGGAAGCTTTAAATAATTTTATTAGCAACGACCCTTATTTAAAAGACAAGCGCGGGCAATATACAACACGTAATGGTGGCCGTTTACCCTGGGAACACCAGGTTGATGTTAGATTAATGCAGGACATAGGCGGTATGATCGGTACGTCAAAGAATCGCCTGCAATTGTCTTTCGATATTTTTAACTTCACAAACCTGTTGAATAAGGAATGGGGACGTCAGTTTAACTTCAGCAATCAGGCTTATACTTTGGTGTCCTATTCATCTTCAGGTGGTGGTGGTTATACTTTTTCACCTGCTACGACTCAAAATCCTTATACAGAGTCATTTAGTGCCAGATGGCAGGGGCAAGTTGGCGTAAGATATTTGTTCAACTAAACCTAGTCTTAGGTTGTATAAAAAACGCCGCTCTAATCTAGAGCGGCGTTTTTTTATTACTTCTTCTTCCCCACAACCTCCATTTCCATCCAGTCGTTTGTCCTTTCCGGATCAACACTCCCTTCCATCATCTGTGCGTTCAATATCGCGGTCGGGCTGAAACTTTTACTGTTCATCAGGAAAACCCCTGCAAATGTCTTCTCATAATAATGCAAGGTGAATCCTGTAACACACAAACACCCCGCCTCAGGCTCAAAACTAAAGGTATGCGCCGGAAAGCTCAGCGGATTATAAGAGTATGGGATCTCTACCGACTGTGATGGCAGTGCCGAAAGCCGCCCGTTAACTAGGTCTACCATGCCAACCGTTATGATAAACTTGCAATAGACGATATCCTTAGGAAATTTGATGTCTTTGGGAATATGCAGTTCCGGAAGCGTTATCTCCAGTATATTTCCATTTAAACTTACCTGTGGAATTGCAAAAAAGTTGGCCCTCATCCTGGAATTGATATTGAATTCAAATCCCGCAAGCGCGGCGAAGCTGTCAATGTGGTATTGGTACTCATCAGTTTGCGGATCCCTGACAGCATTCAGACAATACAATACTTCAGGGTTTAACCTGGATACTGCTGTGCCATCGTTAAAATTTCCGATCACTGCCCCCAGGGACCGTCTGATGGATGCTGCCAGGTTGCTGGCTTTTCCAAATTCCCAGGCAGCCTTCCTGGTGCCTTCTGTCATGTGTGCAATAGGGGTATCTGCTTTTATGATCAGCAGTTGCTCACCCCGGTAGCCTTTAAGGACCGTGTTTCCTACCACCCCCTTGTACAATTTACCTTTTAATCTGGCCATTGTCTTTAGTTTTTATGAAATGAATAATTCATCATAAATGGACTATGATCCCTTTATGACTTTAATGTTAGTTGAGGATAAATATAAAATAAGTATAAGATTAGTCCATGTTTTTCTAGCAAAAGTTGGACTAATGTTGGACTAATCCTGGACTAATGTTGGACTTTAAGGCTCGGCATATATCAGACATCCACCAGACAGGTACCACACATATATTGTCTGTTTCAGCACGCAGATTTTACCTGGCCTTTTGTTAGGATAATGTCAGAAAACTTTATTAATCAATGAAATGTAAATAAATAATGTAAAATATTAATTACTCCGATATATTAAAACAGTTGTAGTTATTTCTACATGCTCCCGGGATTTTCGGCATAACATTTATTAATGATAATCGTTAATAAGTAGCGTTCAGGCAAGTAGGAATAATAATTTGATAAAAGTATGAGGGTACAAATCAACAACAGAAAAAATCAGGAAGCGCAGGTTAAGGAATTTCTTAATGAACATTCATTTGAAGAGATCCATGAAATGCTGGATAAATTATATAGCGGATGGGCCCTGTCGGCTGCGATTACCGCAGAGCGTGACGAAAGGCTCAGGACGCTCATTTTCTTTGATGAACTCAAACAGTTTTTTGAGCAGATAGAAGAAAACGATTAGTAAAGGGAACGATTAAATTGCTATTTTGGGTGTTCAAATTTTCAGTCAATATATGAACGCTTTCAAACCGGGTTTTTTTATCGTTGTGATATCCTGTCTGCTGTTTACTGCGGTACAGGCCCAGACCAAAAAGCCAGAATTTAATGTCATCGCCTTCTATACCGGTAAGAACGACAAGGCCCATGTGAGTTTTGTGCATGAAGCTAATAAATGGTTTTCCAAAATAGCGGAGGCAAATAAGTTCCGCTACGATTCTACCAGTAACTGGAGTAACCTCAATCCGGTGTTTCTTTCCAAATATCAGGTAGTTCTTTTTTTGGACACCAGGCCGGAAGATCCTGAACAGCGTAGGGCTTTTGAGCAATACATGAAAAACGGCGGTGCATGGATGGGATTTCACTTTTCTGCATTTGCTTTAAAAGATTCGGCTTATCCACAAAATTGGGATTGGTACCACAATGTTTTCCTGGGATCAGGGCAATATGGCAGCAATACCTGGAGGCCAACTTCAGCAGTACTCAAGGTAGAGGATGCTAAGCATCCGGTAACCAAGAAATTGCCCGCTACCTTTAAATCGTCGCCAAATGAGTGGTACCGCTGGTCGAACGACCTGCGCAAGAATCCAGATATTAAGATTCTCCTGGCTATAGATTCCAGCAGTTTTCCCCTCGGAACAGGGCCAAAAGCTTATGAGATATGGCATGAAGGCTATTATCCGGTCGTCTGGAGCAATACGAGATACCGCATGATATATTTCAATATGGGGCATAACGACATGGATTATGAACATCCGCCACACAATAAGGAGCTGTCGTTTTCATTTGCCAATGAAACTCAGAATCAACTGATATTGAACAGCCTGCTGTGGCTGGGGCCGGCTAAAAAGTAGCCGTTATTAGTGTGCCCAGTAATTTAATCTTCTTTTCGAGTTCTTCATTCCATGGTAGTCCGAAACTCAGCCTCAGACAGTTGTCAAACTGTTCCCGGAGGGTAAACATTCTGCCGGGAGCGATGCTGATATTGTATTTGCGTGCCTGGTCGTAAAGCCTGGCTGTGTTGATCTCCTTCTCCAGCTCTATCCACAGGAAGTACCCGCCCTGCGGTTGTGTAATCTTAGTTCCGGCAGGAAAATATCTGGCGACGGCGCTGCTGTATTTGATGCTGTTGTGGTGCAGTGTCTGGCGCATTTTTCTCAGATGATTTTCGTAACGGCCATTTTTCAGAAACTCGGCTACCACTTCTGAGGTGATGCTGGTGCTGGAGATCGAATGGTTTCTTTTGAGGCTGAGCAGCTTGTCCATGTACTTGCCCGGGGCTGCCCATCCCACACGGTATCCCGGAGCAAGCGTTTTAGACACAGAATTGCAATAGAGCACATTTCCGCTTTCATCAAATGCTTTGCAGGTTGTTGGGCGGCTCGTTCCAAAATACAGGTCTCCATAGATATCGTCTTCAATTAAAGGAACGTTATGGTATTCCAGCAGATTAACCACTTCTTTCTTATGAGCAGCAGGCATGGAGGATCCGCAGGGGTTGTTGAAGTTGCTGACCAGCAAGCAGACTTTGATCTGATTTTGAACCAGCGATGTCTTCAGGGCATCTAGTTCTATGCCGGTATCCGGATTGCTGGGCATTTCCAGTACTTTTAATCCCAGGCCTTTGGCGAGTTGAAGAATGCCAAAATAGGCGGGACTTTCCAGGGCAACAGTGTCTCCCGGCTGTGTCAGTGCCATGAGACAATAAGCCACTGCATTTATGCAGCCGGTAGTGGTCAGGATATCCTTTTCATTAAGGGTGCCTCCCCAGCTGAGAGACCATCTGGCAATTTCTTTTCTGAGTTTTTCATTGCCCTGAACGGGGTCATAGGCGGTACCGCTGCCCGGAAGCGTACGTGTGGCCTGGACCAATGCCTTGTTGAGTTTGGCTACTGGCAGCAGGCTGATGTGCGGCACACCCAGGGAGAGCATGGTGACTTCTGGCCTCCCGCTGTCCTCGTGGATCCGGCCAATGAGGTAATCCAGATCGTCAATGTTTTTTGTAACTGCGGGTTTACTGGAAGCGGGCAGATCAAGCCGCCGGGCTGGCAGCAGTGAAACATAATAACCTGACCTCGGCCGGGTTTCGATCAGAGATCTGCTTTCCAGTTCGTAATAGGCCTGGGTAATCGTACTCATGTTGTAGCCAAGCTCCCGGCAGAGCATTCTTACAGAAGGAAGCTTGTCGCCGGCCTTCAGTACTTCATCTTTGATCTGTTTCTCTATTTTTGCTGCGACTTGCAGGTATAGAAAGGTTTCTTTAACGAGTGGCTTTCGTTGCATGTTTACAATCTGTATTGGTCAAATTTAGTAAAATTGTATCTGTATTGGTTGTTTTATTCAACAGAACTTTGTCTGACAGTTCAATCGAAAAGAAATGGAACCATTATGATTTTTCAAACCACATAACATAAAACCAGATATGAGCAAATTTAAATGTTACCAAATAGACGCTTTTACCGATAAGCTTTTTGGAGGCAACCCGGCATGTGTCGTTGTATTTGAAGAATGGCTGCCGGACGAAATCCTGTTGAAAATCGCGCAGGAAAATGCGGTACCGGAAACGGCTTTTTTCATCCCGGAAGGCGATGGGTTTCACCTGAGGTGGTTTACGCCTGAGTATGAAATGGACCTTTGTGGTCATGCGACTTTAGCAACGGCCCATGTATTGAAAACTGAACTGGGTTATGCTGCAGATGCCATCCGTTTCAATTCCAAAAGCGGAATATTGGAAGTAGCAATTAAGGATGATCAATATACGCTCAACTTTCCGTCGAGGAAGCCTGTTGCTGCTGAATTGCCTGATGCGATCGCCAATGCATTGAGCAAACAACCTCTTAAAGTCTTGAAATCGAGAGATTATTTCCTGGTGTATGAAAACGAGCAGGATATTCTGGAATTGTTAGCTGACAGGGAGAAGTTAAGTACTGTCAATACTGCGCCGGGAGGGATCATCGCGACAGCAAAAGGCAATGAAGCTGATTTTGTATCCCGGTTTTTTGTGCCGGGTGCCTCTATTTTTGAAGATCCGGTTACCGGATCTGCTCATTGTTCCCTGATTCCGTACTGGTCAGAGCAATTGGGTAAAAAAGAGCTGTCTGCATTGCAGTTGTCTGAAAGGGTGGGCAAACTGGATTGCACAGACCTTAATGACAGGGTTTTGATCAGCGGAACAGCTAAAACGTATTCTGCAGGATATATTTTTATTTCTTAAACAATCAGGGATAGGATAGTTTTCATTTTTATCTTTTTTAAAACCAAATACTTAAATGATTGTTCACGAGGTAAGTCCCGGTACTAATACTAAAGATATGGTTAAATTAAATTCGGGAAATCATGAAAAAGAGTGGTTTATTGTTAATTCTGCCATTGGCTGTCGTCATTCTTCAATATTGTCATCCTACTGACAAAACAGAGGAAATGGGTGATACAACAACAGCAATCGACCATACTGTTGTTGGTGTCAGTAAAGCTCCTGATCGGGAGACATTAGAAAATGAAATCCAGACTGCGATGTTTATTGAAAAGGCAGCATTGGGCGGAATGCTGGAAATGGCATTGGGCAAACTTGCGGGCGAAAAAGCCCTAAGCCTTCGGGTAAAGGATTTTGGAAGACTGATGGAGCTTGACCATGTCCGGATCAATGCCGGTTTGAAAACTTTATCCTTATCAAAGGGACTAAAATTTCCTGTTTCCCTGCCCGCGAAAGACCTGGAACAAATCAGTGAAATGAGCAAGATGGAGACAGAACACTTTGAAAAGCTCTATTTAAAAATGATGGTTGAAGACCACAACAAGTATATTGAACTTTTTAGCGGGGCAGGCAAGAGCCCTGATGTGCTGGTCAGTGACTTTGCCAGCAAGTATCTGCCCGTTTTGGAAAGACACCGGCTAAAAGCGCTGGAAGTTCGTGAAACGATTCAATAAAATATTGAAATCCACACAGAAATTGTTCAAAAAGAATGGCAGTCATCCCAGCCTGCCTGTAAGCAGATGGCCGCAAACCCGCATACCGGCTTTTAATAAGGTCGCTTTTGAGGCTTTGTTTTTTACATTGCATCTTGCTGCCGGAATTCTGTTCATCCGGTACGCTTCTTTTTTCAATTCTTGCGCAATCAGGCTGCCAAAACCCCTTTGCCGGTAATTTTCCTCTACTTCATAATACATATCAATGAAAGGAAAATTGTAATTCCATACGTAGCCGCCGCTGGCAACGGTATTCCCGTCCTGTTCCAGTACGTATGAAGGATCCTCATCTGTAATTGCTTTTTGTTTGAATACCGTGTTGGGTATTTTGAGTTTAGTCTGGAAGCTGTCTTCAAACAATATGGCTTCTACATGGATGATGCTGGCGCGATCAAACAGGACCGAAGTCAGTAAAGTGTCATTGGTCTGGCATTCTATAAATTTAGCCCTCGAAGTTTTTTGAAATTCTGAGAAGATCTTATCAGTTAAATGCCTGAAAGGCCTTAACAGGTAAAATTCAAAAACTGCGTCCCTGTCCTCACGCCGGTCTTTACCCCAAATCGATCCGTAACCAACTTTCATTTCATTTATGGTAAAAAGATAGGTATCTGCCCACCCCGCGCCGTGACATTTATTATAGATGAATGGAAAAGGGCGCTCTGCCAGGAACAAATCCCGTAACGCCTGGATCTCCGTTAATGAGGTCTTGATCACTTTGGCTTTCATTACGACGAGTAGTTATATGCGCTGAAGTTTACAGAAAATGTTTCCATGATATTCTCCTTTACTAGTCTCTTACAGATGAATTCCGCAGTGCCTAACCAGATATCATAAACAATATATCTGAATAACAATCCGGACAAAGATTGGTTCAAAACCTTTCAAACTATATTTATTGATCCATTTATTCTTATATTTAGTCTTAAACCCGTCAAAAAGGTACAGGCTTGGTTTTTAAGTTCTGCTTTGAGTCATAAACAGTTAATCATGGAGACTATAATTGTGCAAGATACTGATGAAGCCGTATTAGACGTTCTGACCCTTGCTTTACAAATGGAAGGTTTTGAGGTATTCTCGCTTACGGAGGTCAACGGAAATTTTTTAGACCTCATTGATCAGATCAGGCCCCACGTTGTCATGCTGGATTATAAATTGCATGGAGATGCCTGTATTGGGATCTGTCATCAGATCAAAGGGAAATACCCTCATTTACCTGTTCTGGCATTAAGCTGCAACAACAATATCAATCAGGAATACAGGATCAACGGGTTTGACGGCTATATTGAAAAACCCTTCGATCTGTCCCTGCTTTATAAGATTCTGAGAAAACACATTCCAAAACGTTAAAACTGGGCACTGGTTCGCTGGATTGAACTGCCATCCATAGCTTTCTTAAATTCATATGCTTTCAGGTGATCTGCCAGATAACAGCTGACCCAGGCTTCGAGTTTGTCCTTGTTCTCATAAAGCGCTATCCCAACGGGCTTTCCGCTGCAGCGGAAAGAATAGATTCTGGTAAAACCCTTCCGTTTGATTTTAAAAACATCTACGCTGTTCCCGGCGTAACAGGCGACAAAAAGAAACCGCTGATCTCTTGAAAGTGCAATGGTTCTTGGTTGCAGATGTGTATTAACCTTAAACAAAGATTTACCCGTGCCTGCTTTAAAGCAACCAATTTGAGCGATCGCGTTAAAAGAAATGAATAGATTTCCATTACTATCCAGCAGCAGATGGCGTGGATTTGTTGGAACAGACAGGTTCTTTTCGATTTTCCAATTTTTATTATTGATCACAGTGATCTTGTTCCCACCCATAATCGCTACATATGTCTTTTTATTTTTATCATCTACGGCGATTCCTCTTGGGATCGCAGGTAAATTTATAGTCGCTATTTTTTTTCCGTATGGCGCTAGTGTATCATTCAGCTTTAAAATACTTACTGATTTTGAACCCCAGTTGCTCACTGCCAGGAATTTGCTGTCTGCAGTTTCGGCAATAACTTTGGGTATTTGTCCGGTACTGATCAAGGGAAGGTACACGGTGTCCTGCTTCCGCTTTTCGAAATCTGTAATATAAGCAACCTTACCTGGTAAAATAGAAGGTGGTTTCCTCTGAGGTAAAGTGTCCATTACTATCGGGACTACACCACCGGCATTGTGCAGGGAGACCCACAAGATTTTATCCTGATGACTGAAACAAGCCTCCACAGGTTTTTCTGCGAAAGATGGAATAGCTCTGTTCAGGGAATAATCCCATCCCCTTGCTCTGGTTGGTTTAAAGTTAATTTCCCTGAGGAGTTTTTTGCTTTTCCGGTCAAATTCATAAATGCACATCCCTTCCAGGCTGAGCGCATACAGTTTTGTTCCGCTCGAATTAAATAATAAGGACTTTACGCCTATGGATACGGGAAGATCCTGCGACGCTTTAAAAACCAATGAATATGCTCCCGATTGCAGGGAAGTGTCCTGCAATGTTGGTTTTAGAAAGGTATTGTTTTGTATTTTAACTGCGGGTGAGTTATTCCCTGAACTAAATCCCAGGAAACAAACGATATATGCCAAATTCAAAAAGTTTTTCATTTGAGTATTTTAATGCATAAATCATTGGCCGCTCCTTCTTTTCAGGGATACCCGCTTAAAAACAGGATAAACAAATAATTACTGACTTTGTTTAAATTTCGCTAACAACTGATAGCTAAAATTAGTTCTGAACGGACCAAATCCGATACCGGATATGGCACTTGATTTATGTTTTCTGTACAGATCGAAAGGATCACAATTCAATTGGAATATTTTCACTGTGTCCCGAATTAATTGGGAGGCATTTTTTGTTTTATGATTATTTTTAGTGCGTTTAATGAATAATTAATGTTTTATTAAGCATTTGCACGGTACTTTATAGCTGATATAAACCAAATGTGATTTACTGTATGAAGAAACGCTGCAAAACCCTAGATTCAGTTATGAAATCAATTCTAAAATCCTTAAGCTGCTCAGCGCTGATAGGGATCTGTATGCCGCTTTGCAGCATCGCCCAATCTAAACACAGCAAGCAGACGGAATATCCGTCTTACAAAGGCCTGGTCATGGCAGGCTACCAGGGCTGGTTCAGGGCCGAAGGTGATGGCACCAAATCCAGGCGTTGGGCATACGGTACTGAAAACCGCAACGGGATAGACATCTGGCCTGATGTCAGCGAATATGAAAAGACCTACAATACGCCTTACAAACTCAGTAATGGGGAAACAGCGAAGTTCTTCAGCTCGCACGATAAAAGTACTGTTGATCTTCATTTCAAATGGATGAAGGACTACGGTGTGGATGGTGTGTTTATGCAAAGGTTTTTTGGCAATGCGAAAAACAGGGACACAGAATCGGCCACGATACTAAAAAATGCGTTTGAAGCGGCTTCAAAGAATGACAGGGCAATCGGGATCATGTATGACCTTTCCGGACTGGGCGCCTCAAATGAGGATTGCTCTGCGCTGATCGCGGACTGGAAATACCTGGTAGACGAACTTAAAGTAACCAATCAGACTGGTAA
>NZ_DATHGC010000006.1:0-39177 GCF_035317785.1 Pedobacter sp.
CCTGCGGAGGAATACAGATGACCTTGGTTATTGGAACAGTGATTTCCAGGCAAGCAAATATAACTCAAACTCGCAGCCTTTTTATGTGCTCACCGGACATGACCTGGTTCCGCTGGTAAAACCACAGGGTGCGGTATTCGACGCTAAAGAATATGCCGCCTACCTGCAAAGCGGATTGGACGAATTTAAAACAGCTGAAAAAACCAAATGAATAAAATTAAGAACATAGGTGTATTAACATCTGGAGGCGATGCACCCGGAATGAATGCTGCCATTAGGGCAGTGGTTAGGGCGGCGATTTACTACGATTTAGAAGTCACGGGAATTTTAAGAGGCTATGAAGGCCTGATCAACGGAGATTTTATCCAAATGGACAGAAAATCTGTAGCCAATATCATTCAACGTGGAGGAACTATTTTAAAAACGGCGAGAAGTGATGATTTTCGGACAGTCGAGGGTCGGTTAGAGGCGTATGAGCAATTAAAGAAGCATAATATTGATGCACTTATTGTAATTGGGGGAGACGGAACCTTTACAGGCGGGAATCTGTTTACAAAGGAATTTAATTTTCCGGTAGTGGGCTTACCAGGAACGATTGACAATGATTTAGAAGGAACTGATTTTACGATCGGATATGATACTGCGATTAATACCGTTATCAACGCTGTTGACAAGATACGAGACACAGCCGAATCTCATGACAGGTTGTTTATTGTCGAAGTGATGGGCAGAGATTCCGGCCTTATTGCTTTGAGGAGCGGAATAGGCGTTGGCGCAGAAGCAATAATGATTCCAGAGGCAAACATGGGAGTAGAAGGCTTGGTGACGAGGCTGGAGACCGGACGTAAAGATAAAGCATCTAAGATCATCATTGTTGCCGAAGGGGACGAAGTAGGCGGGGCCTTTAATGTAGGCGAGGTTTTGAAAAAGAAATTTCCGGCATACGACATCAGAGTATCGGTTTTGGGGCATATCCAGCGCGGCGGAAAACCAAGCTGCATGGATAGAGTTCTTGCAAGCAGATTAGGTGTGGCGGCTGTTGAGGGATTGCTGCACGGTCAATCGGGAGAGATGGTCGGACTGAAAAACAGGGAAATTCTCTTCACTCCGTTTGATCACGCAATTAAACATATCGACGCAAAGGAAATAAGTCCGGCCTGGTTAAAACTAGTAGAGATTTTGTCATTATAATTAAAAAGGCCCCTATAAGGGCCTTTTTAATTATTCAATGATCACTGCTGTGCCTGTTGCGGCTACCATGAGCATACTTCCTCCACTTCCGACAGTCTCATAATCGAGATCAACGCCAATAATGGCATTGGCACCCATCGCGGCCGCGTATTGCTGCATCTCGTTAATCGCGGTATTCTTTCCTTCTCTCAGTACTTGTTCATAAGAGCTTGATCGCCCGCCCACGATATCACGTATGCCAGCGAAAAGATCTTTAAAAATATTGGCGCCGATAATGGTTTCGCCACTTACAAGGCCAATGTACTTAACTACTTTTTTGCCTTCGACTGTATTGGTTGTTGTAATTAACATCTTGATATAGGTTTTAATGCTTTGATGTTATTTCGCAAGGAATGTTACAACAGTTTGTCTAGTACTTCCTGCCAATTGTTGACACGTTCGTAGTCCGTAAGCAGCAAATTATGGGGTGAGGTGAACAAGAGTTTCCGACCCTTAAAGCCAACGAAATTCTTAGCCCTGTCATCAATCATCACATCAACATCAACGATTTTGTCCCCGCAAAACATAATGTTTCTCCAGGTAATGAAAGGGAAGTGCTCTGCCAGCCAATCGTATTTATCTACAAGTGAGTTGCGGAATTCCATAGCGGCAGATACAATATAAACATCGTATTTCTCCTGGAGTTTCTTTACAGCTTCAACACTCCCTTCAAGGGGCTTAAGATCACGAAAAAAACCTTCTTCATTGATGTAATCGAACCATTTATCTTTTGCGTGTTCAGGGACATGCTGATAAATTTCATTTCCAGGCTCAAGAATAAGATCGAGAGGAACACCATAATCCCGATTGTAAAGCTGTATAAATTTATATATTGGATCGGCTAGCACTTCATCCATGTCTATCGCTATTCTCATCATATTTTATTTTAAAGGGGCAACCAGGCTATCTAAAGATGTTGACTCGTTTTTTAATGACGCAAATATCCCGATTTAAGAATATAATTGAGCAAAATGAATATAAAATTATTGCATCTTGTTAATCAGTAGTATTTTACTTACTTTTGCAACCCCGCAAGCATGAAGCTCCGGGAACTATGTTGAATACATAAATTTAAAAGAGAATGGCAACTAAAATCAGATTGCAAAGATTCGGTAAAAAAGGCAAGCCTTTTTTCCACGTAGTGGTAGCGGATTCCCGCTCACCAAGAGATGGTAAATTTATTGAGCGTTTGGGGTCATATAACCCAAACACCAATCCAGCTACTATCGACCTTAACTTCGATAAAACATTAGACTGGGTAAACAAAGGCGCTGAGCCTACGGATACTTGTCGTGCTATCCTTTCTTATAAAGGTGTCTTGTATAAGAAACATTTAGAGGGCGGTGTTAAAAAAGGTGCTTTGACCCAGGAACAGGCAGATGCTAAATTTGCGGAATGGTTAGGTGCTAAAGATGGCAGAATCGAAGGTAAAAAAGACAGCTTAACTAAGTCGAAAGACGAAGTTAAAAAAGCAGCCTTAGCAGCTGAGGCTAAGAAAAATGCTGATCGTGCTGCTGCCCTTGCAATTAAAAATGCACCGGTAGAAGAGGTTGTAGAGGAAACTCCTGAAGCGGGAGAAGCTCCTGTGGCTGAGGTTGCAGAAGAAACTGCGGTTGAAGAAACTCCTGTAGCAGAAACGGCAGTTGAAGAAGTTCCCGTTGCTGAAACTGTAGCAGAAGAAGCAGTTGCTGAAACTGCAGAGGAAGAAGCTCCTGTGGCAGAGGTCGCAGTAGAAGAAACTCCGGCAGCAGAAGAAACTGTAACAGAGGAAGCTCCTGCAGCTGAAGAAACGACAACAGAAGAGCGCAAAGAAGACAAGGCATAATAATTTCATTGTGCTGTAGAATAGCGAAGGATCTTTCATAGAAATGGTCCTTCGCTATTTTCTTTTTTATAAGCTATTGGTATTTTGGATAATGCAATAGCCAGGCTTATTTTAAAATCTAAAGCAAAATATAGTGAAAATAGAAGAAGCATTTTATATAGGCTACATTACAAAAACCAAGGGTCTAAAGGGTGAGATACAATTGTTTTTTGAATATGATGCTCCCGAACTGTTAGATCTGGATGTGATTTTTGCTGATCACAACGGAAAGATGGTTCCGTTCTTCGTCTCGTCCTATAAACTGCATTCCAATAACACAGGAAATCTTTACCTTGAAGATATAGACCATATTGATAAAGCCCAGGCTTTGTTGAAGAAAAAAATATATCTCCCCTTATCTAAAATGCCCGATCGCTCGGACGAAGATTTCCACTACAATGATTTGAAAGGTTATATGGTTATTGACGAAACTCACGGAAAATTGGGAGAGATCATTGAAGTTAATGAATACCCCCAGCAATTTGTCGCAACGATTTCACATAAAGATACTGAAATATTATTTCCGCTGAACGAAGACATGATCATTGAAATAGATGAAGATGAAAGAACTCTGACGGTAGATCTTCCTGAAGGACTGTTAGATATCTACATCAACCCTTAAATTCTTATCTTTGCAATATGCGTTTCGACATTATAACTGTTTTGCCAGACCTTTTGGATAGTCCCTTTGCTCATTCCATATTACTCAGAGCACAAAAAAAGGGCATTGCTGAGATCTTTGTTCACAATTTGAGGGACTACGCCGCCAACAAACAGAAAAGTGTAGATGATTATCCCTATGGAGGAGGCAGCGGGATGGTCATGTCAATTGAACCATTTGCGAAATGTATCGCGGAACTAAAATCGCAAAGGAAATATGATGAAATCATATTTATGAGCCCGGATGGAAAAACCTTTAATCAGACCATGGCCAATGAACTTTCCGGCATGAAAAACTTAATGATCCTTTGCGGTCACTATAAGGGCATAGACCAAAGGATAAGGGATCTGTTTGTGACCAGGGAAATTTCAATCGGGGACTATGTCCTCTCGGGAGGGGAATTGCCTGCTGCAGTCATTGTGGATGCAATCATAAGACTGATTCCCGGAGTGCTTAACGATGAAACGTCTGCGTTATCAGACAGCTTTCAGGGAGACCTTCTGGATGCCCCGGTCTATACGCGTCCTGCAGACTGGAACGGACATAAGGTGCCAGATGTTCTATTAAGCGGACACGAGGCCAGAATTAATGAATGGAGACACGAACAGGCCCTGATCCGGACTCAGGATCGCCGCCCTGATCTGCTGAACGATTAAGCCCCCCTATTTAAAAGAGAGATGATCGTTTCTTTGTCTTTAAGCTGATCCTTTAAAGCCGCCAGCATCTCTTTGCAATTCTTTAAGTTGCCTTTTAAATCCCCATAATTTTCTTTGGCTTCCGCCAAAACAGAATCTCCATTATTATAATCGCCGTAAGCGTGTTCTGTTCGAAAAAAAACAGCAGGCGGAACCTCCAGCCTCTTTGCCATTTCTATAATGTCATTATATTTTATTGAGCCTTTTACAAGGCTGAGTTTCAGTCCGTCAAAGGTTTTTCCCATTTCGTCGGCAAGCCAGCTCATAGGCCTGTTTTTTTCTTTTAGAATTCCGTCGACAATATTTTTTAAAGACATAAAAAAATTAGATTATAATTTGGTTTGTACATAAAAAATTAAGTACTTTTACACTAAAATATTATGGTATCGTCCATATTTATTTTATAAAAGTAAGTATAATTTAATATTTAAAATTAAACGGCAATGAAGAAAAAGACAATTAAGGATGGTGATCTGAGAAAATACAAGATCAACGATTGTTTATTAAAGATGAGTATGAATGAGCACAGAGAGGCAGTAAGGTTGATTCCAAGACAGATCGGAATTTCGCTTAATACCTTTCACAATTATCGGAACATCCTTATAAACGACCGGCAGGATATTCCTTACGAGAAGGTTATGCGATTCGAAATATTTTTCGAGCTTAAAATGGGTGAATTGTTAAATAAGGTCATCAAAGGAACCTCATTTAAAGAACTTTCGGCAAAAGAACCAAAAAAAGAACCAAATAAATAACTCATTATATCATAAATCAACTTAATACATGAAAAAGCAAAGAAAATACAAAATAGATGAGGAAATGAATAAATTGAATTTGCCTAAATATAAAGCGGCATTAAAAATTATTCCCGAGGAACTGGGGATCTCGTTTAATACTTTTCACAATTACAGAAAGATAAATATTGGAGATAAGGCAGACATTCCCTATGAACTGGTAAGGAAGTTAGAAAAGCAGTTTAAATTAAAAGAAGGGCAGCTTGTCAATTTTCCAATTGAATCCAAAAGTTTAGATGTGCTGATAAGAGAGATGAAAACTAAAGCCGGAGATGACCAAAAACCTTCAAATTAGAGGTTAGACAGGTACATAGATTAAGTTTATAAATGCTTCTTCTGCACGGGAAACTTGTGGAAATAATAAAGAATGTGGAAAAAAATAAAATTCGCTTTTTTTTATAAAATAAAATCCCTAATATTGCAGTCCGATTTTAAACAATAAAAAGTCGGCTTAATAGCTTAAAATCATGGATTTAGTAAAATTTGTTGAAGAGCAGGTAATCGCAAAAAATGAGTTTCCTGCATTCAAATCAGGAGATACAGTGAGTGTTCACTATAAAATTCGCGAAGGTAATAAAGAACGTATTCAGATTTACCAGGGAGTAGTATTACAACGCAATAGTGTTGGTGCTAATGAAACATTTACCGTTCGTAAAATGTCTAATGGTGTTGGTGTTGAACGTATCTTCCCGATCAATTCTCCAAACATCGCTAAAATTGAAGTAAACAGTCACGGTAAGGTGCGCAGATCAAAATTATTCTACTTGCGTGAGTTAACCGGTAAAGCAGCACGTATCAAATCTAAAAGGGTCTAAATTTAGTTAACCCTAAACAAATATTAACCTCCCGGATTTAAATCCAGGAGGTTTTTTTGTGCATATTTTCATCGTTGGCGTAGAACCTTAAACACTTTTATTTAAGTTTGCGCTAACTGGTTGGTCACGGCCAGTTTCATTTCTAATTTTGAAAAGGCGAGAGTAAATCACATTAAACAATTGACTTAAGCATATGGAAAGTAGCTTTTTTGAACAAATATTTTGGGGCAACACGGTAAAGCAATATTGCTTTTTAATGGGGTTTATTTTATTAGGTCTGATATTCAAGCGAATTGTATCCCGGTTAATGAGTCTGCTGCTTTTTACCGTTTTCAAAAAATTTGCCCGGGATATAAATGACGGGACATTTGTTTCCCTGCTTTTAAAACCAATCGAGTCTTTCATTACATTTTGTACCTTTTACATTGCCATCAACCAATTGAAATACCCGCTTGATGTGGTGGTATGGCACCGCCTGAAACCCAAGCCAAACATCACAATAGGGGATTTTATTGATAAAATATTTCTATTCTTAATTATTCTTTCTGTATTCTGGATCATCCTGAGGATCATCGATTTTATTGCACACGTTTTAAAATACAGAGCTTCTTTAACCTTAAATAAGGCGGACGATCAGTTGATCCCATTTTTAAAAGAGCTGACCAAAACACTCATTTGTTTCATGGGTTTTTTCGTGCTTTTAGGATTTGTGTTCGAAATAAATGTGCTCACGCTGATCACCGGTCTTGGGATTGGTGGTATTGCAATTGCTCTGGCGGCCAAAGAGAGCTTAGAGAATCTGATTGGCTCCTTTACCATATTTTTAGACAAGCCTTTTACAGTGGGGGATGTCGTTAAAGTCGATGGTATTGAAGGAACCATTCAAAAGGTCGGCTTCAGGAGTACATGGCTGACCAGCCCCGACAAAACAACCATCGTAATACCAAACAGAGCGATGATTGATGGCGTGCTGGAAAACGTAACGCTAAGGGATTTCAGACGGGTAAATTTTCATATAGGACTTACCTTTGAGACAAAGGCAGAAGACATAAAGAAAATACTGGCAGCCATTAATAATTATTTGACCAGCAATCCCAATACGAGAGACGGCTATGCAACCTTTGATAATTTTGGAGATTCGGGATTAAATATCCAGGTCTTATACCTGGTCATAAACATGGAGCATAACGAGTATGTCCATGTAAAAGAAGAAATCAACTTTAAACTGATCGAGATAGTCGAACAGTATGGGTCAAATTTTGCCTATCCGACACAACGGTCGATCACGGACAGCAAAAACACTTCCAGTTAAACCAGTTCTGCCAAAACGGTAATGCCGCCCTTCACCACCTGATTTAGCTCGAGGTTGACCTTAGTTCCCAATGGCAGGAATATGTCTACTCTTGACCCAAATTTAATGAAGCCGAATTCTTTACCCTGTTCCACAACATCACCTTCTTTAACATACCATACAATCCTTCTGGCAAGAGCTCCTGCTATTTGCCGGAATAATACCGTGCTGCCATCTTTATGCGCTACAACTACAGTAGTGCGCTCATTTTCTGTAGAGGACTTAGGGTTCCAGGCGGCGAGGTATTTTCCCGGATGATACTTGAAAAATTTAACCACTCCTGAAATGGGGTTTCTGTTGATATGAACATTTACGGGCGACATAAATATAGACACCTGCAATCTTTTATCTTTAAAATATTCAGATTCTTCCGTTTCTTCAATGACCACAACTTTGCCATCTGCCGGGCAGATCACCAGGTGTTCTCCTGAAGTAAAAGAACGACTTGGGTTTCTGAAAAATTGAAGGACAATGACAAATAGCGCAAGAGAGCATATATAGACTAACCACCTTAACCATGCGATATCCGCAAATTTATAATCGACGAATGCATTTAATATAAAAATGAAAAGCAGGGATAATGCGATGGTGGTATAACCTTCTTTATGTATGGTCATTGCTGGTTAAATATATGTTTTTGCAAAATTGAGAAAAAAATATCGTATTAAGGCTAAGGAATCACAACAGTTTTAGCCCGGTAGACGTCTTTCAGGTTTCTTCCCAGGCCATCATAATCCAGGCCGTACCCAACTACAAACTCATTTGCAATCTCAAAGCCGACATACTCCAGTTCTTCAATCTTCGTCGTTAATGCGTCCGGTTTCAATAATAAAGTACAGACAGTTACTGACGAAGGATTCTGTTTATGAATTTCCGTCAGAATGTAGCTCAAAGTAAGCCCTGTATCCACTATGTCTTCTACCACAATCACATCGCGATTATGCAGATCGCCGGGCAGACCAAAGATTTCCTTAACTTTTCCGGTGCTTTCAGTACCGACATACGAAGACACCTTTATAAAGCCCACCTCGCAGGAAACATTTATCTCTTTTAAGAGATCTGCCATGAAAATGAAGCCGCCGTTTAAAACCCCAATAAAAACAGGGCAGCGCGACTCATAATCCACATCGATCTGAATGGCAATCAAACGGGTTCTTTTGCTGATCTGATCATTTTCGAGCAGTATTTCAAACTCTTTACCTGCTATTTGAATTTTATTCATTAGAATACTTTAAGGCTGTTGTTCCTTTTTCTGCTTTTCCAGAAGCTCCTGCAATTCTTTCTCTCTCCTGCGTTGTTCCCGGCGTTCCTGCCTCAGTTCCTTCCGGGTTTTTACAGTATCAGGAGTAACCGTTATTTTAGCGATAGTGTCTTTTTTTATGCCGCCAAATAGTCTGTCAAACAAAGTTTTGGATTCATCCTGTGTCTCTATAGCGGGCAGCGGATCATCTGAATCAAACGAGTTGGTGTCAATAGCGGCAGAATCAGGAAGCAAATATTGTCTCAGGCCTTCCCGGAGGTGCACATTGTAGAATCCATATCCCGAACTGTCCGGAGGCGTCAGGCCGCGTCGTGCCATAATGTTTCCGATGTACCTGAAATACGGATACAGATAATCCTTCAAACCGCCATCTCCTCTAAACTTATACAATGCGATCTTTGGTCTTGGAACAATGTTGGCGAGGAAAATTCCCTCCCCGATATTCAGCTCAGCAGGAACCTTTCCAAAATAATGTCTTGTAGCTTCACCGATTCCATACACATTCTGACCCATTTCGATAATGTTGAAATAAACTTCCAGCATCCGGTTCTTGCTCATTAGGTGATTATTTTCTATCAGCCAGACAATAAGGATCTCCTCAGCTTTACGGGCCAGTGTCTTTTGACGGCTTAAGAAAACATTCTTCACCAATTGCATAGATATCGTGCTACCCCCCCTCACAAAGCGTTTTTCTTTAAAATTCACAGCAAAAGATTTGCGGATAGACTCCTGAACAAAGCCTTTGTGAGTAAAAAAAGAAGGATCTTCAGAGGTCAGGATTGCATTCTTAAAATTACTGGATATCTCAGATAAAGAGGTGAAATTTGGATTAGAAGGTCCTATAACAATGTTTCGCATAGGTTTTCCGCGTTCGTATGGCGTGTAAACGAACTCTTTGTTGATTTTTTGGAGATTGGTCTTGCCCCATTTCAGGATCTTAAAGTTAGTCGGCGTCAGGCCTGAATAAAATTTAACGCTATCTGGCATAGCACTATTCAGATAAAAAGAGAGATCGTAGCGGATCTTACCGCTGACCTTTAAGCCATCCAGGGATTCAAATAGCCCTATTGGAAAAGAATTCAAGAGTTGTTGGGCATCCTGTTCCGGAGCCAGCATTTTCACTTCGTATATCTTATGGGGTGATAAGGTATACTTCAGGTACGGATGTACAGATGCTTGCTTCAGGAATACAGTCGAAGAGCTGTCCAGGGCGACATAATTTGGTCCAATCAATACATCTGCATCTATCTTTGCATCGGGGATCACAATATCATTGGCGGCTATTTTAGGGTGGTTGATCAAAAGATTTTTTACCGACCAGGAACCCTCAATCTTAAAATCATCACCGCTGTAATCGGCATTTTTCATTTGTGTCCGCACCGTATCGAAACTAAATTTTGCATGTAGTTTATGATTCAGATAGGGCAGTTCTACCGGCTTATTGTCAGCGAACAACATAATGTCGAGCTGCTTTCTTCCCGGCTTTAAAGTGCCATTCAGGTGCCATGTTGCGGCATTGTCATTTACAATGATCGTGGACTTTAGTTCCCCGTTATCTATCGTTGCATTAGGAGTAAAAAACTGTATTCTCGCAGTATCATTATCATTTACAGAAAGCATCAGGTTTTTCACCTCCATGTCATCGGGTATTTTATAGAGCAGTTGATTTAACAGGTTGTGTGCCAGATCACCAAGATCTATTTTGGATTTAGGCTCGCCGCTGTCCTTCTTTTTGCGCTTCAGTATAAAATCCAGGTTGCTCAGAGAATCCCTGAACACCACGTTCACTGCTCCTGTATTCAAAATAACCTGTGACAGCTTGACATTTCCAAAAATCAATGGCCATAACTTGACACCGACCGTAATGTCGTCAATCGTTGTCAGCGTATCCCTGTCCTTAGGCACAACAGAAATATTTTTCATATGTACGGTGCTCAGCCCGCTAAAACCGGCCTCAGCAATTTTTACCTGAAGCCCAAAGTCCTGGTCTGCCTTTGAAATGGCACTGGCCATCATTTTTTTTAATAACGCCTCTCTTTTGCTATAGGCAACCGTACCCAATATTATACAAAGCAGGAAAAATATCCCTAAAGCCCATGCGCCGATCTTAACGTATTTTTTAGGAATGTTTATTTTTGGAAGATGCATGCTGTAAAATAGATATTAATTGCTAAACGGGATATACAAATGTTTATTTCGCGCTAAAATTACATTTAAAAACCCTAATGTCAACCAATTGCGGGCCAGTTTTGTTTGATCAGTTTTTGACATTTTACTTCATAGGGGCCCATTATTAAGCAAATACCGACCTGGTTATCACCTTTTTGCAATATTCTTGCAAGGCATAAGGAATGCTCAGTCAGTTTTAGTTAATTTTGGACAATGATAATTAGCCCAGAACAAGTTCTAGCAGCCTTGGGTAATGTTGAAGACCCGGATCTTAAAAAAGACCTGGTCACATTAAACATGATCAAGGAATTGAAAATACAGGATAATAGTGTCAGTTTTACCCTCGAGCTCACTACTCCGGCATGCCCAATGAAAGAGATGCTAAAAAATGCGTGTACAAACGCAATCAAACATTTTGTAAGCCAGCAAGCAGAGGTAAATATCAATGTGACCTCAAGAGTGACCAAACCAATGGACACAACAGGATTAAAAGACATCAGTAACATTATACTTGTTTCATCGGGAAAGGGCGGGGTAGGAAAATCAACGGTTGCCAGTAATCTGGCCCTCTCTTTAGCCGCAGACGGTGCCAAGGTCGGACTCCTTGATGCAGATATTTACGGGCCCTCAGTGCCTACAATGTTTGACCTGGTTGGGGCAAAGCCCAGCGCAAAAGAAACAGAGGGGGGGAAAACATTAATACTTCCAATAGAAAAATATGGCATAAAAATTCTTTCCCTTGGTTTTTTTGCTGACCCTGACCAGCCCGTGCCATGGCGCGGACCGATGGCTTCAAATGCCGTAAAACAATTATTTAATGATGCCGACTGGGGGGAACTCGATTACCTGATCGTCGATCTGCCCCCAGGAACTGGTGATATCCACATCACGATTACACAGGGCTTTCCAATAGCAGGAGCGATAGTGGTCACCACTCCCCAGCAGGTAGCCCTCGCAGATACGCGCAAAGGACTGGCCATGTTTAGAATGACCGGAATTAATATTCCTGTTTTGGGAGTAATTGAAAATATGTCCTATTTTACTCCGGCCGAGCTTCCGGACAATAAATACTATTTATTTGGAAAAGACGGAGGAAAAGAATTGGCAAAGGCATTTAATGTGCCATTCCTCGGAGAGATCCCGATCGTCCAAAGTATTTCCGAGGCAGGAGACAGCGGAGCCCCGGTTGCATTAGAAGCAGGAAGTAAACTATCACAGTCCTTTTCGGAAATAGCAGGAAGAATTGCGCAGCAGGTAGCGATTAATAATGCACAAACTGCGAATTGCTAAAAATTTACTATTTTTATACTTTAAAACATAACCAATGAATTTAACAGAACAAGTTGAGCAGGCATTAGAGAGCATCCGTCCGTATTTACTGGCAGATGGAGGAGATGTTGCCATAGAAGAGATAACAGAAGATAAGGTGGTTAAATTAAAATTATTGGGTAACTGCGGATCCTGCAAGATGAGCTTCATGACCATGAAAGCAGGAATTGAACAGGCAATTATGAAAGCTGTTCCTGAAATTACTTCAGTTGTATCCGTTAATTTAGCAGAAGAAGTATAAATCATTTAACAAAATTTAACTTGCTGTGTTTATAAATACAGCTATGTTTGTATGATGAAGTATTCGTTAACCATTATATTGCTTCTTTTCATTGCTCCGGTCTTTGCTCAGCAAACCACCGGAGATAAGAAATTGATTCAATTTTCCGGGATCATAACGGATGTAGACAGCAATAATGTAGTGCCTTACGTAACCGTAACGAACCTGACCAATAAAAGCCAGAGGTACGGAGCCAATTACAAAGGATTCTTTTCATTCATCGCGCATCCCGGCGATACCATTCTTTACACCGCCGTAGGATACAGGGATTTGCTGCTTCCCATACCCGCAGAAATTAACGACACCAAATATACCGCGATGATCAAGCTGAAGGCTGACATCATCAACCTGCCAACAGTTCGCGTTTATCCATGGGCAACAGTTGAGGAGTTTACAAGAGACTTCATGGCGATGAAGATCGCAGATGATGACTATGCCATCGCGTTGAAGAACCTCTCACAGGAAAGTATAAGCGGAATGATCCAAACCCTTTCGAGAGACGGGGGAGAGATTCAAAGTATCAACTACCGGTTAAACCATGACAAGGCACTCAATAAGAATATGGTACAGACCAACCCCTTGCTAAACCCTTTCGCCTGGGGTAAACTTATGCAATCTATATTTAAGGGAGATAAGAGTAAAAACTCGGACAACTAAAATTAACGTCTTCTTTTCTGATTCGGGAAACGCATTTTGTAATCAGCATGAATATTGCCTTTAGAAATTGCATCCAGCTTACCTTTCAGCATTCTTTTTCTCAGAAGGCCTAACTTATCGGTAAACAGGGTCCCTTCAATATGATCGTATTCATGCTGAATAACCCTTGCAGGCATACCGGTTACCTCCTCTTCATGCAGCTTCCAGTGCTCATCATAATACCTGATCTTAACATTGGGCTTGCGCATCACATCTTCCCTGATCTCAGGTATGCTCAGGCATCCCTCATTAAAAGCCCAGGGCTCACCGGTTTCTTCCAGAATTTGAGCATTGATGAATACCTTTTTATAACGGTCCTTGTCCTTTTCGTCACCGGCAGCGGTATCCACGATAAATAATCTGATAGGCAATCCAATTTGCGGAGCCGCCAAACCAACGCCGCTGGCGTTGTACATCGTCTCAAACATATTACTGATCAACTCCTGCAAGCCCGGATAGCTTTCCTCAATAGGAGTGCAGACTTTCTTTAAAACCGGGTCGCCGTATGCTACAATGGGTAACTTCATGGTACAAAGGTACAAAATTACCCTAAAGGATAAAAAGTTAGAGCAGTAAGATTACCCGGATCCAGTATTTCGTTAGCAATATTGGCCATATCCCCGGCATTGACAGCCTGAATTTTACTGAAAACAGTTTCCAGATCGTCAATTTTATCATAGTCGATCAGGCTCCTGGCCATAGATATGATCAGTCCGATCCGGTTTTCCTCACCCAGCGCTATTTGACCGATAAATTTATTTTTAGCTTTTTGCAGCTGCAGCTCACTAAGGGGCTTGTCCTTAATTTTCTTAAACTCTTTAAAGATCAAGGCCCAGGCTTTATCTAATTTTTCTTTGTCCGTGCCAAAATAAAGTGTAAAAATGCCGGTATCACTCAATGGGCTGTATCCGGTTTCAATGGTATAGGCAATCCCGTGTTTTTCCCGGATCTCAAGGTTCAATATAGAACTCATACCCGTGCCTCCCAGCAAATTATTTAACAACAGCAGCCCCGTTTTATACGGATGATGGAGGGAATAGGCCTGGGTTCCAAGTACCGCGTGGGCTTGTTGAATAGGCTTACTCAGGACCTCCTTTACCACCGCAGTTTTTTCAGGAGCAGTCCTTGTGGCAGTATATAAATTGGCCTGAATCTCTGAATAATATTTAGAACCCGTTTTTATGACTTTGTTCAAAGAATAATTACCCAGCACAGCAACAACTATACGGTCCGTATGATAATTTTTCTTAATAAATTGATGGATATCTTTTTGAGTGATCCTGCTTACGCTCTCTGTACTTCCTAAAATATTACGTCCCAGCGAATGCCCGGAAAAAACCAGATCCTCAAAATCATCATAAATGGCTTCCTCAGGCTGGTCCAGGTACGAAGCGATTTCGTCAAGGATTACGCTCTTCTCCTTTTCCATTTCATCTCCAGGAAAAGTGGAATGAAACACGATGTCATTGAAAAGCTCCAGCGTCCTGTCCAGGTAAGGATTTAGAAACGAAGCATGAATGCAGGTATATTCCTTCGTCGTATAAGCATTCAGGTCAGCCCCGACACTTTCAAGTCTGTTCAGGATCTGATTGGTATTTCTTTTTTTCGTGCGCTTAAAGATCAGGTGCTCGATGAAGTGCGCGAGTCCTGCTTTTTCTTCGCGCTCATCCCTTGAGCCGCTGTTGATAATGATGCAGGCATGAGAGATCGCTGAAGCAGAAGGCACGTGAAGCAGGCGTATGCCATTAGGCAAAGTATGAACATTATATTCCATTCAGCGGCAAAGGTACGCAGAAATATATCACCGCATTATAATTTTTCAGTATCCGGAAACTGCAGACCCGTGGTATCGATCACATGCTGTTTCGTAGGCCGGGTGACTATAAATGCAACTAAAACCGCAGCCACAACAATGAGATAGATCAGGTTTCCGTAAATTAAAAAAGCGACAACATTTAACAAAGCCGGAGCCTCTATAAATGCACAGCGAACGATAAACGCAGTCTGATAAGCTGCAATCTTATCATCGCCTGTCAGCATTGGGTCGAGTGATCTGATCTGTTTGTTAAACCTATAAAAACCCACGGCCACCGATATCACCGCAAGAATGGGAAATAACGGAAAATAGGGGTCATTGTTGGCAAATGACAGGTCAAGGTGTATCCGCTCCTTGCGCATGATCAGCGCAACAATGGCGAATCCGGTTATAGCAGCACAAAATGCAGTATGGATTACCTGCATGATTTTTAATTTAGATGCGTTCATCTCTGTGTATTAGAAACTCCAAGATAAATATTTCTTTTTAAAAAGCTGTCAATTTGACAACAAAGCCAGTTTGGAATAGGCATTGATAGGGGTGCTATGTACTTAAAAATGAGTTAACATATGAGCATAGAAGAAAAAGGAACCATATCCATTCACACGGAGAACATTTTCCCGATCATCAAGAAATTCCTGTATTCAGACAACGAGATCTTTTTAAGAGAACTTGTATCAAATGCCGTTGATGCGGTACAAAAAATCAAGCGTCTGGCAGCACTCGGCCAGTATAGCGGCGAACTTGGCGAGCCGGGAGTTGAAGTGGCAGTTGACAAAGAAAACAAGACCATCACCATTTCCGACAACGGCCTGGGGATGACTGCTGAAGAGATCAAAAAATACATCAACCAGGTGGCCTTCTCCGGCGCCAGCGAATTCGTAGAGAAGTTTAAAGACGCCAAGGATGCCAATGAGATCATCGGTAAATTTGGTCTGGGCTTTTATTCCGCCTTTATGGTTGCCGACCTGGTAGAGATCCAGACCCTGTCTTACCAGGAAGGATCAGAAGCCGCAAGATGGGTCTGCGACGGCAGTACCACGTTTGAGATCACCGCAGGCAGCAGGACAACACGGGGCACAGACATCATCCTCCACATCAACGCAGACTCAGAAGAATTTCTGGAAAAACAAAAACTGGAAGGAATTCTTGATAAATACGGCAAATTCCTGCCGGTGCCGATTAAGTTTGGAACCAAAACAGAACAGGAACCAGACGGCGAAGACGAAGAGGGTAAACCAAAATATAAGAGCGTTGAAGCAGACAATATCATCAACACCACCAACCCGATCTGGACAAAAGCTCCTGCAGATTTGTCAGACGAAGATTACCTTTCCTTCTACAAGCAATTGTATCCTTTTTCAGAAGACCCGCTTTTCTGGATCCACCTCAATGTAGATTATCCGTTCAACCTTACCGGAGTCCTGTACTTCCCAAAAGTGAAGAACGATTTCGACATGCAGCGCAACAAAATTAAACTGTTTTCACGCCAGGTGTTCATTACTGATGAAGTAAAAGATATTGTGCCTGAATTCCTGATGCTGCTTCACGGAGTTATAGACTCACCGGATATTCCCCTGAATGTCTCCAGGAGCTTCTTACAGGCAGACAACAACGTCAAAAAAATAAACAGCTACATCACCAAGAAAGTGGCGGATAAACTTCAGGAACTTTTTAACAAAGACCGTAAGGCCTATGAAGAAAAATGGGGTGACATTGGCCTGTTCGTCAAATACGGAATGGTGAGCGAGGAGAAGTTTAATGACAAAGCAAAAGACTTTGCCCTGCTCACCAATACTAAAAAAGAACATTATACCCTCGAAGAATACCACGAGAAGGTCAAAGGATCACAAACCGATAAGAACGGACAAGTCGTATATATCTATGCAAATGACCCCGCAAAACAGGATAGCTTTATCCAGTCAGCCGGCAAAAAGGATTATGATGTATTGCTGATGGATTCACCCATTGACAATCACTTTGTAAGCCACCTGGAGCAGAAATTGGAAAAAACAGCATTAAAGCGCGTAGATTCAAGTGTCGCCAGCAAGCTGATAGACAAAGATGACCTTGTCGAATCTGTACTGACAGAAGAGCAGTCTAAACTGGTTAAAGAAGTGTTCGAAAAGGCCATTACAAAGCCGGGATATACCGTTGAGATCGTGGGATTAAATCCGGAAGAGCTGCCCGTTACCGTAACTATGGACGAATTTATGCGTCGTATGAAAGACATGGCAGCCATGGGCGGCGGTATGGGCTTCTATGGCAATATGCCCGACAGTTACAAAGTTGCCATCAACGGCAATCACAAGCTCATCGGCAAAATCCTTTCCGCAGAGAACGAAGAGACCAAATCTGTACTCGCCAAACAGGCGGTAGACCTTGCCCTGTTAGCCCAGGGAATGCTTACCGGCGCAGAACTTACGGCATTTGTAAGCAGAAGCGTAGAACTGATCTAACTCGACAGCGCTAGCGGTAGAAATATTTACGCTATATATAACCCCCGGTCTTAAAGGGCACCGGGGGTTTCTTTTTAGGAATACCTTAAGAATTATCAGTCCTGCTGTAGCGTTTTAACACTTCCCCTCGTTTTAAAGAAAAAAGAGCAAGCGGCCGCAGCTCAATGGTATTCTTTTAAAAACTATAATCATGAACATCTTAACAAATCTAAAAAACATATCCAGAACTTTTATCGCCCTGGCAACGCTGTCCGTAACATTGACAGCTTGTTCCAAAGACGATGACGACATCACTCCCCCTCAAATTTCCGGGGTAAGCGTGATCCACGCTTCGCCGACCACTGAAAAACTCGATTTCTATGTCGAAAACGTTAAAGCAAACAATGAAGACTTTGCCTATACCGATAAGATCGACTATTTGAACCTCTATTCCGGAACCAGGAGATTGGTCATTGCCAAAAAAGGCGGCACAACAGCCCTTTTGACAGAAGACTTTCCATTAGAGCCCCAAAAAGGATACTCCCTGTTTGTTTGCGACAAATTTGAAACCATAAAATTTCTGATGATCAAAGACGACCTTACCGCACCCGCATCAGGCAAAGCAAGGGTTCGTTTTGTGCACATGAGTCCAGACGCCCCGGCACTTAACCTGGCCATAGCCGGAAAAGATACCGATCTTTTCACCGATAAATCTTTCAAAGGATACACAGACTTTGTAGACATCGATCCGGCCGAAAAAGTTACTTTCAATGTAAAAAACAAAGATGGCGGAGCAATTGCTGCCAGCATTGCTGATGTGGAAATTAAGGCAGACAAGATCTACACCGTTTGGGTAAAAGGCCTCAAAGCCGCTACTGACGATACCAAACTTGGTGTTGAAGTTTTTATGCACAAATAATAAAAAAGTATAAAACGGCTGCCCGGAAGGTGCTCGTACGAAAACTCTTATTTTTCGGGCAGGCCGTTTAAAAAAGAATAATGAAGCTCATCTTTGCGTTATTGTATATATAATCATCAAATCAATGCTTAACAGAGATAATAAAAAATGCTCGGTCTTGAGGACGCTATAGAGGGGTGTTTAAAAAATAAAAACAAAAGCAAGGAAATGATCTATAAATCATTTTATGGGTATCTTATGGGTGTTGTTCTGCGCTACGTAAACGACAGAAATGATGCCGAAGAGCTTGTAAATGATACTTTTATAAAAATTTTTAAGAGCATCGCCCAGTTTAGCTTTCCAAAAGAAAACGTCGAACTGCAAAAAGCCTTTAAAGGCTGGATCGCAAGAATATCGTCACGTACCGCAATAGATTTTTTAAGAACAAAAAAGACCCATCTCTATGTAGATGACATCGCAGACGAACATCAGCCGCTCACACAGTTCAGTGCGATATCAAAGTTAAATGTACAGGATATTTTAAAATTGCTGAACGCCCTTCCTGAAACACACCGACTAATTTTTAATATGTACGAAATAGAGGGATTCTCTCACGATGAGATATCGAAAATGCTGAATATTCCCGAAAGCTCCAGCAGAGTTTACCTGACCAGGGCAAAAAGTAAATTAAGAGAATTGTATTCAAAGACATTAATTAATTCATATGCAGCCAACTAAACATATGGACCCATCAGAAAATGAGCTGATCGCTCATATCAAGGACAGTTTGATGAGCCATGAGGAACCCTATGTTCCTGGTGCATGGGAGAAATTTAAAGCAAAGAATGAGAAAAAGAACCCTCTGATATTTTGGATAGGCCCGTTAAGCAGTGCTGCAGCAGTTTTATTAATCACAACCGGCCTGTATTTCTTTATTAACAAAACTTCTGACAAGCCAGCTGCACAGATTGCAAAAGTCAGTCCTTATAGATACAATGGTCCGAAACCTGAGAATGAGAAAACTACAACGCAGGCAGAAACTCCAAAAGAAGCGGCACCGGTTTCGCGTGCAGGGCAGGCAGAAGCTGTCGCATCAGCGGCTTCAGATATAGAATTTACCGCTAAAAATGCAAATATTCCGGTTCAGCAGCCCGTAGCAGCCCGTATCGGCGTTGCTGCAGCGGTTAATCCGGTCTCTTCTGTAACTGAACCCGCCAAATCCAATCCCGTGGCAACTGCCGATCCTGTGACAACCAGTAACCCCGCTGTTGTTTCAGCAAAAGAAACCCCGAAAAAACGGGTAGACTCCTTCCAGCAATTCCTCAACAACGAAAGCATCCTGAACAAAGAGGACAAACCTGCTGCAATCGCCGCGGTAAAGACGAACAAATGGGAAATGGGAGTTCTTGTGGCGCCCTCATTTGGCAACACCAAGCGATTGAACATGGGCTACGGAGTCAGTATGGACTATGCCGTATCAGACAAAATCTCTCTGGGCTCCGGGATCTCGTATAATGAACTTGCAGCATCCAGGGACATTACCTCTTCCCCTGCAGGGACAATGGATAGCCCTTCCGGCTACAATACCATTGCCCGTTCTACAAAGAACCTGGAATCCGTAGAAGCGAAAATTTCCGGTATTGATATACCTTTCGAAGTAAAATACCATTTTAGTAAAAAACTTTATGCAAATGTAGGGGTCTCCGCCTTCGCCGTCATTAACCATCAGCAGAACAACAGCTATGTAGAGCAAAAGCTCGTCGAGCGGGAGACCTCGTTGACTGCTGGCAATAAAGATAGTTTTACCACATTTATGGTTGCCGAAAAAACGACAGAAAAAGCCCCGGCAGCAGAAGTGAGCAATGACAAATACCTGGGTTTCTATAATTTTTCCTTTGGCTATAAACAAAAGATCTCCAAAACCAAAACCGTATCCGTCGAACCTTTTATGAAGGTTCCTATGAAAGAAGTTTCCAAAGAGAATCTTCGCCTGATGGGGACTGGTGTACGCCTGAAGTTTGATTTTTAATCTGTTGTAACCTTTTCCTGTTTTTCTCGTCTTTACTTTAACACTTTTTAACTCGATTATTGACACTGTGATTGTATTCCAATGCACCGATCAGAAAAAAAGTTTATAATTTTGCCTTTAGTTCAACATTCATAACGAAGAAAACAAGTTTTATACTTATGAAAACGAAATTGATGATCACAACTCTGGCCTTTGTGCTGATTTTTGGCCTCAAAAGCCAGGCCCGGCAAGCCAGTCTGGTTCCGGATCAGAACCCGCGGTACGAAAGCAGCCGTGCGAAATATATGAACACGGCAGACTCTTTAACCAGCACACAGGGAACTACTGTGCAGGACACCTATAAAGCATACGACTGGTACGAGGCACGTGAAGAACGCAGAAAACTCCGCCGGGAGCAGAACTATCAGAATTCCTGGTTATACCCTTCGATGAATTATTATCCGGCATATAACTATAACAGCTGGGGTTACGGCGGCCTGGGTTATCGCAACTGGGGTCGTCACAACTGGAGGCAAAGCAATCTTTGGTTTGGCTGGTAATACGAAATTTCAAGAAAACTTATCATAAAATGCAATTCAAAAAAATAATAGCCCTTACTGCCCTTGCAGTTTCCGGAATATTGATTTCCTCATGTTCAAGACAAGTAACCAGGATCAATACCAACGATACCGTTGACATCAGCGGCAACTGGAACAACACAGACTCCAGGCTCGTAGCCCAGGAGATGACCCAAAGTATCCTTGCCGGCAAATGGATCTCCACGCACCTGGAAGATAAAAAAGGTAAAAGGCCCGTAGTCGTGGTCGGTCTGGTACAAAACAAAAGTCATGAGCACATAGATGCAGAGACTTTTGTAAAAGATGTCGAGCAAACCTTTATTTCCAGCGAGCGCGTACGCTTGGTGCAGGGAGGCAAGAAAAGAGAAGAACTGCGTGCCGAGAAAGCCGACCAGCAGGACAATGCTTCAGTCTCTACCATGAAAAAGTTTGGTCTGGAAAACGGAGCCGACTATATCCTGCAGGGCTCCATCAACTCCATTGTCGACGCACACAAAAAACAAAAAGTGGTCTACTACCAGGTGAATCTCGAACTGACAGACATTCAAACCAATGAAGTGGTGTGGATTGGTGATAAAAAGATCACTAAATATGTTAAAAACTAGCAGAGGCCTCCTCTGCCTGGTATTTTTTCTTTGCGGCTGTGCATCTTACAACGAAAAGATAGCAGGCTATTACAAGCAGATCTCTGAAGGGAACTACCCTCAGGCCAATACAGAGCTGGACAAGAACAAGCTGCTGCAAAGGCCCAGGAATCAACTGCTTTACCTGATGGAGAAAGGGCGGACGGCTCAGCTGATGGGCGCATTTGAAGACAGCAACCGGTATTTTAACCAGGCAGATTCACTGTTGGAAAACGGGCTTGGCGGAATCGGGGACGCCCTCGCAGGAACATTGGTAAACCCAATGGCACAAAGCTATAAAGGGGAGGATTTTGAGAAATTCATGATCCATTACTATAAAGCGCTGAACTATCTCCACATGGGGGAAAAAGAAGACGCAGTAGTAGAAGCCCGGCGCATTAGCCTGCAATCACAGGAACAGGACGATAAATTTAACAGCAAAGACAAACGGTACTCAAAAGACGCATTTTCATTGATGCTCCAGGGGCTGATCTACGAAAGTGACGGAGACCTGAACAATGCCTTCATCGCTTACCGGAATGCAGCAGAAGTATACCTGAACAGCAAAGACAAAACCTGGTACGGCACTGCCATGCCCAAAGCACTTCAGGAAGATGTGCTAAGAACGGCCGATCTCAATGGCTTTAAATCAGAACTTGCGCATTTCGAAGAACTCTTTGGGATAAAATATCAGTCCAAACCCCTATCAGAAGGAGGCGAGATGATCGTTTTCTGGGAGAACGGACTGGCGCCTGTTAAAGAACAACAGGAATTTTTCTTTTCCCTGATCAGGGGCAGTGACGGCAACTTGGTTTTCACCAATGCCACCGGAACCATCTTTATTCCTTATAACAACAGCTATGGCAACAGCGACATTGACCTGAACTCCGTTGAGAGCTTAAGAGCCACCTATCCTAAATATGTAGCCAGGCCCCTGCATTACAGCAGCGCTTCAGTCAGCAACGGACAGACCGAAGCTGCACTCGAAAAAACGGAAGACATCAATGAGCTCGCCTTTAAAACCCTTGATCAGCGCTTTGCCAAAGAAATGGGCAAGGTCCTCACGCGTCTGGCGGTAAAAAAAGCAGCAGAATATGCACTAAAGGCAAGCGCTAAAAAAAGCGGAAAGAACGGCAAAGACAATGCCCTGCTGGAAGGACTTGGTTTTGGCGTCCAGCTGTACAGCCTGTTATCTGAAAAAGCAGACACACGCAACTGGCAAACCCTGCCCAGCCAGATCAGCTATGCCAGGATCCCGCTGCAAAAAGGCAGCAACACACTTACCCTGACGCTCAAAGGAATAACCGGAGACGAATCTGTAAAGATCCAGGCCAACGGAACAGGAAAACTACAATTTTATAATTATTCCACCCTGCGCTAAGCGCTTTTAAAAAGATAGAGATCAATGCAAGAACCATTCGACATCCAGGTAGCCCATATTGATTACGCAATATTTCCCGAAGGAAACGATACCTACGTCATCTATAAGGACGGCAAAGAGTTCGCACACATCCAAAAAGACACGGACCTTCAATGGCTCAAACTTGATCCCGAAACCGCCACCCCCTTGTTTGAGCCCAACAAAGAGATCAATGCCATCGGGCAGGCCATTCTTGCTTACGTTCCTGAAGAAGAAGACGAACAAGCCGGGGACGAAGAGCAGATCTAACCCGCCCAGCTTTCCCGGTCAAGGCTGCGGTAGTGTATCGCCTCTGCCAGGTGCTCCAACGCGATGACTTCACTTCCGGCCAGGTCCGCGATCGTCCTGGAAACTTTGAGGATACGGTCATACGCCCTGGCCGACAAGCCCAGTTTTTCCATCGCTTTTTTGATCAGGACCTGTCCTCCATCATTGATCTGGCAGATGTTCCTCACCATATTCGGACTCATCTGCGCATTGTAATGTACCATATTGCTTGCCTCAAATCTCAGGTCCTGAATTGCCCTTGCCCTGATCACCCGCGCCCTGATCGCCGCACTCTTCTCCGCCTCAAAAGTCGAAGTAAGCTCCGTAAAATTAACCGGTGTCACCTCCACATGCAGGTCAATCCGGTCTAGCAGCGGCCCGGAGATCTTACTTAAATATTTCTGTACCACCCCTGGTCCGCAAATGCAGTCCTTCTCCGGATGATTGAAAAAGCCACAAGGACAGGGATTCATAGAAGCGATCAGCATAAAGCTTGCCGGATATTCCACACAGATCTTTGCGCGTGAAATGATCACATTCCTTTCTTCCAGCGGCTGCCGCATCACTTCCAGTACGCTGCGCTTGAACTCCGGCAGCTCATCGAGAAAAAGCACCCCGTTATGGGCCAGTGAAATCTCACCCGGCTGGGGGTTTGCGCCGCCGCCCACCAGGGCGATGTCTGAAATGGTATGGTGCGGGCTGCGGTAAGGCCGCTCCGTCATCAATGCATCAGCCGCGCCCAGTTTTCCGGCCACAGAATGGATCTTGGTGGTCTCCAAAGCTTCATGAAGATTTAAAGGGGGCAATATCGTTGGCAGCCGCTTTGCCAGCATCGTCTTACCCGCACCAGGCGGCCCAATGAGGATCAGGTTATGCCCCCCTGCAGCGGCGATCTCCAAAGCCCTTTTGATATTTTCCTGGCCTTTCACATCTGAAAAATCATGCGGATAACTGTTCACATGATTGTAGAACTCATCCCTGGTGTTGACGACCACAGGCTCCGGCTGCGACGTCCCGTTAAAAAAATCAACCACCTCCATCAGGTTGCTCATCCCATATACCGTTAATTCGCTCACAATAGCGGCTTCACGGGAATTGTCTTTGGGCAGGACAAAACCTTTAAACCCGGCATTCCTGGCCTGAATAGAAATGGGCAGTGCGCCTTTAATCGGCTGCAAACCCCCATCGAGCGAGAGTTCGCCCATAATGAAATAATTCCCGATCTCGGCAGCTTCCAATTGTTCTGATGCCGCCAATATCGCTATTGCAATAGGCAGATCATAGGCAGAACCCTCTTTCCTGATGTCAGCAGGAGCCAGGTTGATCACGATCTTTTGCCTCGGCATTTTCAATCCTGCAGACTGAATCGCGCTTTCTATCCTTCGGAGACTTTCTTTAATCGCGTTGTCGGGCAGACCAACAATGTGGTACCTGTTCCCGCCGCCTATACTTACCTCCAGGGTAATGGTCAGCGCATTTACGCCAAAAACGGCGCTGCCATAAGTTTTTACCAGCATAATTTCCAACAAAAATTAATTTGCCTAAACTATACCACTTCAAACCATCAGCGGTAACACAAAAAGAAATTTATTTTTAACAAAAAAGACTACATCCTGCCCTGAGGCATTTTCGGCATGTTTTTCATCATTTTAGCTGCTGCCGCAGGATTAGAGAACTGCTTCATCACCTTGCGCATGTCCTCAAACTGCTTGATCAGCTTGGTCACCTCCTCAATAGAAGTGCCTGAGCCTTTTGAGATCCTTAACTTTCTGCTTTGAACAATGCTGTCCGGGTTTTCTTTCTCAAATGTGGTCATGGACTGAATGATGGCCTCAATGCCCTTGAAAGCATCATCCTCAATCTCCACATTCTTCATCATTTTCCCAACACCAGGGATCATGCCCATCAGGTCTTTCATGTTACCCATTTTCTTGATCTGCTGGATCTGGTTGTAGAAATCGTTGAAATCAAACTTGTTTTTGCGGATCTTTTTCTGAAGTTCAGCAGCCTCTTTTTCGTCAAATTGCTGCTGCGCACGCTCCACCAGTGAAACCACATCACCCATACCCAAAATACGTGAAGCCATCCTTTCCGGATAGAACACATCAAGAGCCTCCATCTTTTCACCGGTACCAATGAATTTGATGGGCTTGTTGACTACAGACTTGATCGACAGCGCTGCACCACCACGGGTATCACCATCCAGTTTGGTCAGTACCACACCCGTAAAGTCCAGCCTGTCATTAAATGCTTTAGCCGTATTCACCGCATCCTGTCCGGTCATGGCATCCACCACAAAGAGGATCTCATGCGGCTTGGTGTTTGCCTTTACAGCAGCAATCTCGTCCATCATCTGCTCATCTATCGCCAGACGGCCGGCCGTATCTATAATGATGACATTATTGCTGTCTTTTTTTGCCTGTGCAATCCCTTCCAGCGCAATGCCCACCGGATCTTTAGACTCCTTGTTGGCATATACCGGGACCCCGATCTGCTCACCCAGGATCTGCAGCTGGTCTATCGCTGCAGGGCGGTAAACGTCACCGGCAACCAACAAAGGTTTTTTGCCCCTGGCTTTCAGGAAATTTGCCAGCTTACCGGTAAAAGTAGTTTTACCCGCACCGTTCAGACCCGCAATCAATATGATCGTAGGATTGTTCTTTAGATCCAGCTCCGTCACCTCGCCGCCCATCAGCGCAGCAAGCTCATCATTCATCACCTTGGTCAGCAACTGACCCGGCGAAACCGCGGTAAGCACATTTAAGCCCAGGGCCTTTTCCTTCACATCATCCGTAAAGGTCTTGGCTGTTTTATAATTTACATCGGCATCCAGCAAAGCCTTACGGATTTCCTTCATGGTTTCGGCCACGTTGATCTCAGTAATGCTTCCTTGTCCTTTTAAAACTTTAAATGCACGGTCTAGTTTATCCTGTAAATTTTCAAACATCTTTTTTTACTGCTTATTGGTCAATATATATGAGACCCCAAAGTTATTAATTTTGGCGGAATCAAAAGGTAATAATTGTGTAATCGATTTTGATGCTGTACCCTCCCGGATTGTATTATCTCGGAAAAGTAAAGCCAAATCCCAGAGAAAGGTTCTGACTTGCCTGAACTTCCGGATCAGAATCTTTATCAAACAAGCCAACACCGTTTATTGTCACGTTCATAAACTTGTTGATCTTTGATTTCAGCGTGAGGTCCAAACGATGATCTACATGCTCCAGTTTCCTGTCATATGGAATAAACATGTTGTAACGGGCATACAAAAACACATTGGTAAAGATCTGTTTTTCTCCGAACGTACTGGTGACCTGGAAAGCGAGCTCATTTCTGAATGTCTGAGGCGGTCTGGTTCCCTGGCGCGGCCTCAATCCAAAGTTACCCGGATTTCTTGTCAGGTTGATCACTGCGGTATCCAGCATGAACGTTTGCTTGGCTGTACCCGTACCTATTCTGGTGGAAAAATAAGGAACAGGCTTGTATTCAAAACCGATAGATTCTGTAAGATAGCCAGGTGCCATGAACTTTGAGATCAGGTCCCCCTTTTCCACATTGTTCTCTGCCGGGTCTCTATAATAAAAATAACCTCTGTCAAATTGAGACTCAAAGGTTACCGATCCAAAGAAATACCAGCTTTTGGAAAGCTGTAAGCCACCCTTATTATCCCAGAAAATCCGGTCACGGGTTTTCTTTTGCAATTGATCTTTATTTTTAACCTTACCGTATTCCAGCCTTACCTCGCTGGTAAAGCTGTAGCTTTCTTTACTGTAAGCGGTTTTATAGTTTAATAATCCACCCACAGCAAGAGAATTTACACCACCTGCGCGCCAGTTCTTCGAAAAAGCGCCCTGATTTACATCAATACCAATTTGAGTGGCTGTTTTCCAGTAATTCACTTTTTCATCTACTACCACCGGGGCAATTTTAATGGGCTTAAACGTCAGCGCGCCCACCCTTACAGGCAGCGGACTGCGTTTTAGTTTGATCTCCAGTCCTTTGGTTTCTATAGGGATGGTATCGATCTCCTGCGCAAACAAGGACGATACACTGATAAAAGATAATAATAGGCAGATATTAAAACTCTTCATTCCTACAAAGAAAAACAAAAAACTGACTTATTAAAAGTTTAATGCCAACAAATTACAAAACCACTAAAATTCTTCAATCTTGATCTTAGGCAAAGGCTGGAGCCTGAACGCTGCCGGATTACGCTTATAGCTGGCATAACTGTTTCTCAGGAATACCACAAAATCATAATCCGAGGCACTCAGAATAAAATCATAAGTAGGGCGGTACTGGTGCATAAAATCATCAGCTTCCGTTTCGCTGATCTGCAGCACCCTTTTTACATAATCGGGATTGTACCTGTAATCAATAATGGCCTCTCTGTAGTCGCGTTCCAGCATTTTTTGAAGATGACGGGCATTCTTGCCCTCCCGGCTCAATAAATTGTAAATGGCATCAATACCCAGCCCGACCCCGCTCGTTCCCAGGTTGAGCAGATCTTTGGCCTTACCTTTGTCCAGTTTGTACTTGTATTCCTTCTGGGCTTCCGTATACCGTTCCAGGGGCGTCAGTTTTTTGCCGAGGATAGAAACCTCCTTTAAATTAATGCCCAGGGATTTCAACTGAAAATAAACCGCTTTCTGCCCTTTATGCACCAATGTATCTACAGCATATCCCTGAAGCACAGCAAATAACGTATCGCCAACAGCAGCTTTGATCGTAAACTCCCCCTTAGGCGTGTTGTAGATGCCCTCATCTTTGGTGGCATTGTAGATGTAAACTTTCGCCAGGCGCAGTTTGGTGTCCTTGTCCACCACAAAACCCTGCAACGTGCCATTTTGGGCAGCAGCATGCAAAGCAAAAAAGCAAAGGAGCAACAGCAGGTTATAAAATCTCATTGGAAATACAAAACTACAAGATAACGATATGTGCAGTCAAACGTTAACATTATTTAACGTCTATTTAGCCAGCACCAGTTTTTGCCCTATTTTAATCCCGGCGTCATTCAAACTGTTCAAAGCCTTGATTTCATCGACAGCGACGTTAAAGCGTCTGGAAATGTTATATAGCGTATCCCCTTTTTGTACAGTATAGCTTTTATCGGCAGGTATCGGCAAGGTTACGGTTGTCACCGGCGCAGTTACCGGCGTGCTGTCCTGCGCTACCGGCCTGATAACCGATACTGAATCTCCCTGTGTTGTATCTCCTTGCGCTGCCGGAGTTTTGACCGGCGCTACCGCTGCCGGTTTAACCGCAGACTTCGCCCTGGACGAAGGTACATATACCGGCGCCGGAGGAATATCATCATTGACCACAGGAGCAGAGATCTTCAGGGTGTCCGGTGTCTTCAGCACCTGTTTAGAAGGCGGTGTTTCCACCGGCGTAAATTTTTTCTTTTCCTGCGGAATATTTGCATTGATCTCCGTGAACACCTTGTCTTCCCGGTTCATTTTTTCCGTCTCTGTTTCCGGCTGATCATATTGGTACAATTTATATTTATCAATGATATTGATCAGCATATCCGGATACCTTGGGTTTGTCGCATAACCAGCGGCCTTCAGCCCCAGCGCCCAGTTTTTATAGTCATTTTTATCCAGCTCAAACAATGCGCTGTAACGTTTCCGCTTTAAAAACTCAGAGTGGTCCCGGTACGATTCACGCGCATCTTTGTATACCCTGAAGCAATCGTCTTTTTTATCATCATCCTTAAAATAGCCCTTGCCCTTCCAGTCAGACGTACACTTAATGCCAAAATGATTGTTGGCAAACTTGGCCAGGCTGCTGTTGCCGCTCCCCGATTCGATGATCCCCTGTGCCAGGGTAATGCTGGCCGGAATTCCGTACTTGTTCATCTCCTCAATCGCCACTCCTTTAAAGTCTTCAATATAAGTAACCGTTGTATGCGACTTAAAGTCAGGATTTGACCTGGTTGCCTCCTTTTCAATTTTCTTGTTGTTGCGGCTGTACTGCCTCGATTTGCAGGCAGAAAAAAATACCATGAGCAGGCCTATGGCAATGATCTGACTAAACAGGGTGGAGGTTCTTTGGTTCATTAAGAATTATTTTTTTCTGATGATAAACAAACCATCCCGCACCGGCAGGATGAGTTTTTCTACGCGGTCGTCAGCCGCTATCTTGTCGTTAAAATTAGTAATATTTTTTGTGTCTTTGTCCGGATTGGCGTGGAGAACTTTACCGCTCCAGAGCACATTGTCCACAATAATGAGACCGCCGGACCTTACCCTGTCAAAAATAAGGTCGTAATACGTGCCGTTGTTTTTCTTGTCGGCATCAATAAACACCAGGTCAAAGATTTCATTGAGCGTATTCACCGTTTGAGCAGCGTCGCCGATGATGTACCTGATCTTTTCATCATCACCCGATTCGGCAAAATAGCCCCGCACCCGCTCTTCCAGTTCCTCATTGATGTCCAGCGTATATATAATGCCCTCAGCACCAAGGCCTTCAGCCAGGCATAAGGTTGCATATCCTGTAAAAGTTCCGATCTCCAGTATTCTTGCAGGGCTGATCATTTTACTGAGCAAACTGAGCACACGGCCCTGGTAATGACCGGACAGCATCCGGGGCATCAACACCTTGAGGTGGGTTTCCCGGTCTATTTTCTGCAGCAGGGCACTTTCAGATTCACAGTAGTTGAGCAGCAACTGCTGCATGTCGTCATTAATCAGGCTCATGTTCTCTCTAACGGGGCTGTTCCATAAAATATTGCAATATGATGGTGGCCGAAATTGTATCCACCCTTTCCTTATTCTTCCGGTCCTGCTTTTTTAAACCGCTCTGCATAATGGTCTGATGTGCTAATTTAGAAGTAAAGCGCTCATCGATCCAATATTGCGGGATATCCGGGAAAGTCCGTCTTAAAGTCTTCGCAAAACCTTTTACATGCTGTGCCGTTTCCGACGGAGAACCGTCCATTTGCTTAGGATCTCCAAAAACAAAAGCCTCAACAGGTTCTGCTATCAAATATTTTTTCAGATATTCGACAATATCTTTCGGATGTATGGTATCAAGTCCGGTCGCAATGATCTGAAGCGGGTCCGTTACCGCCATGCCGATTCTTTTGGTTCCGTAATCAAAGGCTAATATTCTCGGCATATTCCATATTGGCTCCGGAAGTTCCCGGAGGCTAATTGTAAAGCCCCAAAGATAGTAAACGTAATCGATACCTTTTTCGTAGCCTTTGGGTGTACCCCGGGTTCTTCCTGCGTAGTACATGCGCTCATACTGAGTGCAGGGTGAGTGCACCCTGAGTGCACGGTGAGTCCACCTTTTCTCTAGGAAAAAGGCGGACTCATGGCGGACTCACCCCGTACTCATGGCGTACTCAGTGTAAACGCAGGTACTACTCCTGTAAAAGGCAGGGTAATATCAAATGGAAGGTATAGCAATAGGAGCGGAATGCAAATATTACTTAAAATTTATTACTTTGCACCAAATGCAATTTAAAGACATTATAGGACAAGACGAGATTAAGCGGCAGCTGGTTCAGACCGTAGCAGAGAACAGGGTAAGCCATGCCCAGCTGTTCCTTTCCTGTGATGGCAGCGGCGCTTTGCCTATGGCCATTGCCTATGCGCAATATATCAATTGTCTGGATAAAAAAGCTGACGACAGCTGCGGAGAATGCTCTTCCTGCCGGAAATACGGCCGGTATATCCACCCTGATCTGCATTTTTCTTATCCTTTTTTTGCTTCAAAAGATGTAAAGACAGCCGTTGATGTGCTGGACGAATGGCGGAGCATGCTGCTTGAAGACCCCTACTTCGACATGGACATCTGGAGGTCAAAATTGAGCGCAGAGAACAAACAGGCCAACATCAATATTGCGGAGTGTCATGACATCATCAAAAAACTAAGCTACAAAGCCTTTGAAGCAGAGACCAAAGTGCTGATCATGTGGCTGCCCGAATACCTGGATAAAGAGGGGAACTCTTTGCTCAAGATCATTGAAGAACCACCACAGAACACCCTGTTCCTGCTGGTCGCCAATAACCAGGAACAGATCCTGTCTACCCTCTTGTCGCGGACACAGATCGTTAAAATTCCCAAGCTGCCTCATGCGGTGGTGGAAAGCTACCTGATGGAAACGCAGGGCCTTTCTGAAAACCAGGCGACGGAATACAGTTTCCTGGCAGACGGGAATCTGATAGAGGCAAAGCAGCTGGTCGTGACTACACACAATGAAAACGCAGATCATTTTGCCGAGTGGCTGAGGATGGGCTATGGCAACAGAGTGCTGGATATGACGGTATTTGTAGATCAGATCGCAGGCTGGGGAAGGGAAAATCAAAAGAATTTTTTAAGGTACGGCATCAGCTTTTTGCGGGAATGTGCTTTGCTGATCAGCGGGGCTGATGAATTGGTGAAATTACCCCTGAGTGCGATGGACACGGCGAAAAAGCTTTCGGCACACGTCTTGTCATTAACCATGGCAGAAGCGATCATTTCAGAACTGGAAACCGCTCATTATCACGTAGAAAGAAATGCGAACCCGAAAATTCTGTTTTTAGATGTATCTTTACAACTGGTAAAAATAATCAAGTTTAAAACGTTCCCGAAAGGGACTCAACATATATACAATTAATTATGGGATGTGGAAGTTGTTCTACAGGAGGCGGTTGCGCCCCCGCAGGATGCAAAAGTAATGGCTCATGCCTTACCGGCGGCTGCGGAAAAATGGATGTTCACGATTGGTTGTCTAATTTGGACATGCCATCTAATTATAAGCCTTTTCAGGTCATAGAAGTTAAATTTAAAGGTGCAAGGAAAGAGTTTTTCCTGAACAATGACAACATCTATCTGGAAATAGGCGAGCTGATTGCGGTTGAAGGCCCTACGGGCGGATACGATATCGGCCATGTATCGCTGACCGGGGAACTGGTACGGATGCAGATGAAGCGCAGAAAGACCCCGCTTGACCAGGTGACCCGAAAGGTATACCGCAAGGCAACAGAGGTCGATGTGGAGAAATGGAAAATTGCCAAGGGACTGGAATGGGAAACCATGCACAGGGCACGTACCCTGGCTCTGGACCTGCGACTTTCTATGAAGATCAGCGATGTTGATTACCAGGGAGATAAAACCAAGGCGACTTTCTTTTATACCGCCGAAGGGCGTGTGGATTTCAGGGAACTGATCAAGAAAATGGCGGAGACCTTCCGCATCAGGATCGAGATGCGCCAGATCGGTATGCGCCAGGAAGCCGGCAGGCTGGGTGGTATCGGGTCGTGCGGGCGCGAATTGTGCTGCTCTACCTGGCTAACCAATTTTAAAACGGTTTCCACTGCGGCGGCAAGGTATCAGAACCTTTCGCTGAATACACTGAAGCTGGCCGGGCAATGCGGAAAACTGAAGTGCTGCCTGAATTATGAGCTGGATACTTACCTGGATGCGCTCAAGGATATTCCTGACCGCATAGACAGTTTGCAGACGGAGATTGGCGTGGCCCGTCACCAGAAAACAGACATCTTCAAAAAAGTGATGTGGTTTGCTTATCCGAATACTGAGGACTGGATCCCGCTGAAAGTTGACCGGGTGAAAGAGATTATGGCGATGAACAAGCGTGGTCAGAAACCGGTTAGCCTGAAAGAGGAAGCCACAGAGCTGACACCGGTAACGATAGTTGAAAAAACACCGGATTATGAGAATGTAGTTGGCCAGGACAGTTTGACCAGGCTCGACGATAAGAACCGTAACAAGAATAAAAATAACCGGAATAAAGGCGGCAGTAACGACAGGAATAACAGCGGCAGGTCTGAAAGAGGACAGCAAAAGCCACAGCAGGCCAAAGCAGGCGGACAGGCTCCGCAAGGCAAGCCGGGAAATCCGCAGGGAAAACCAGCACCGGGTGTTCAGCAGGGCAGACCGGCCCGGCAACCTAAAAACAGACCCGAAGGGCCAGGAAAAGAAGTCGTACAACCCAGTGGACCTTTAGCCGAAGGCGAAATGGCAGGGACGGCGCAGCAACCGGGTGCGGGTGGATCTTCTGCCAGCAGGAACAGGAATAAAAACCGCAGGAAAAAAAACAAGGATAAGCCTAAGGATGAATAATTTTCGTGCTTTAATTTTCTTTTGCGGGATATTGGTCACGCTGCTTAGCGGCTGCGATGCCAATACGATTGTGGACAGCAATAGGTCTATGCCTGCACGCAACTGGAATTATGCAAATAAAGTGACGACGGTCATTGAGATCAAAGATGCCGCCAAACCGGTCAGTATCTACTTTAAACTTCGTCATACCAATGACTACAAATACGCCAATATTTTTGTGCTTTTTGAGATTAAGGGCGGCGGGCAAAAGAAACAGACCCGGCGTTATGAGTATAAACTGGCCCAGCCTGACGGGCAATGGAATGGTTCGGGTTCGGGAAATTTATATACTTATGTGATGCCGCTGCTGACCAATTACAGGTTTCCGGCGGCGGGTAAATATGAGCTTGCAATTGAACAAAACATGCGTGACAATCCACTGAAGGAGATCAGTGACGCGGGGATTAAAGTGGTCAGTTTAGAGCAGCGGAAGTAGTTTTTCAAGTGCCATTCCTCTTGATCCTTTGAGCAGTATCAGGCTGTTCCTTATGGGGTTTGCCTGGAGATACATTCCGGCTTCTTCCGGTTGATTAAAGAATTTCCCTTTATATTTATTTTTTAATGCATAGAAATGTTTGCCGATCAGGATCAGTTCATCGACCTGGAGTGCTGCGGCCTCGCCGGCAATCAGGTCGTGCTGTACCGCAGACTCATCGCCCAATTCAAACATATCACCGATAATTACAGTTTTGTGCGTGGAGCTTAGGAGTGAAATGTTTTTAAGTGCCGCGGACATGCTGCTGGGATTGGCATTGTAAAAGTCGCAGATCACGGTGTTCTTTTCGGTTTTTGTAAGCTGGGAACGGTTGTTTTTGGGCTGGTATGCGGCAAGACCAGTGTTGATCTGCTCAGGGCTGAGTTCAAAGAACTGCCCGATACAAATGGCGGCCATTGCGTTTTCAAAATTATAGGAGCCTGTTAAATTAACAGAGGCTGAATGTGTGCCTTTCGGGGTGCTCCAGGACAGTTCAATTAAAGGATCTGTTTTTAATAAGGTGCCGTATACTAAGTCTGCAGATTCAGAACCGTAATAGATGACTTTATTAAGACTGGCAGCGGCGCTCATTTCCAGCAGGTATGGGTTGTCGCGGTGGATGAACGCGAAGCCATGGTGTTGTTTTAGCCAGCCATATAGTTCAGCTTTGCCTTTTTTTACGCCTTCAAACCCGCCAAAGCCTTCCAGGTGCGCCATGCCGACATTGGTGATCAGACCGTGTGTGGGTCGGGCAATGCCGCACAAAAATTCAATCTCTTTTTGATGGTTTGCACCCATTTCGATCACCGCGATTTCGGTGTCTTTGGTAATGGACAATACCGATAAGGGGACACCGATGTGGTTATTTAAATTCCCTTTGGTGGCAAAAGTTTTATATTTTTCTGAGAGTACAGTTTTGATCAGTTCTTTGGTGGTGGTTTTACCGTTGGTGCCGGTCAGTCCGATCACGGGAATGTTTAACTGTGCACGGTGGTGCCTGGCCAGATCCTGCAGGGTGGTCAGCACGTCGGGAACAAGGATACACTGGTCACTGGTCTTGTAAGCGATATTGTCGATAACGGCGTAGACTGCCCCGCTGGTCAGTGCTTTTTCGGCAAAGGTATTGGCGTCAAAGTTCTCGCCCTTCAGGGCAAAAAAGATGGAGTCCGGGCCGATGTTACGGGTATCTGTAGAAATAGACGGATACTTTAAGAACTGCTGATATAAGGAATCGATTCTGCTCATGTGGGAAAGTATTGGTAATCTAAATTCGTCATTGCGAGGCACGAAGCAATCTTAATAGCACGGAGATTGCTTCGTGCCTCGCAATGACGGCGGTTAACCTGGCGACAGCGATTAACATGTCAGCAAATATATCCTGATGAAAGATAAACAAAAAATTATCTTCAGTATTTTGTACATTAATCTTTGATATGAAATGGTTTTTGATTTTCTTATTGGTCATAGCCGGCGGCATTCGGAATGCTGCGGATGCTCAGGTTAAATCCCCGGATGATTTTCTGGGTTATCAGCTGGGCAGCAGGTTTACGGCGACGGATAAGGTTGTGGACTATTTTAAATATATAGCGGACAGGGACAAGAATATAAAGCTGATCAGCTATGGCAAAAGCTATGAGGGCAGAGAATTGCTGGTAGCGGTTGTCTCTTCAAAGGAGAATATGGACAGGCTGGAACAGATCAGGGAAAATAACCTGGGCCTGAGCAAGGCCGGGAAACCGGATCTGAAGCCGGGGAGTCAGCCTGCTATATTGTGGCTGAGTTATAATGTGCACGGCAACGAAGCCAGCTCCAGTGAAACGGCGATGAAGACTTTGTTTTCGCTCAGTGAGGGCAAGACAAAAGAAATCCAGGGCTGGCTGAAAAACACGGTCGTGATTATCGACCCCTGCCTGAATCCGGACGGCAGGGAACGGTACCTCAATTATTTTAACGGGGTGAGCGGCAGGAAGCCTAATTTGAATCCTATGGCGAGGGAGCATCATGAACCCTGGCCGGGTGGCAGGTCCAATCATTATTATTTTGACCTGAACCGCGACTGGGCCTGGCAAACACAGCTGGAAACCCAGCAAAGGTTGAAGCTCTACCGCCAGTGGATGCCGGAAGTCCATGTAGATTTCCATGAGCAAAACTACAATGAGCCTTATTACTTTGCCCCGGCGGCAGAACCCATTCATGTGGACGTCACTCCATGGCAAAGGGCGTTTCAGATCACGGCAGGAAAAAATAATGCGAAATATTTTGATGAGCAGGGCTGGCAGTATTTCACCAAGGAGCGGTTTGATTTGCTCTACCCTTCTTATGGCGATACGTATCCTTTATATAATGGTGCTGTGGGTATGACCTATGAGCAGGGGGGAATTGGTGCCGGTCTGGCCGTCATTACTATTGATGGAGATACGCTTACGCTCAAAGACCGGATTGACCATCATTACACCACGGGTTTGGCGACACTGGAAACGGTAAGTAAAAATGCAGACAAACTGGTAGCTGAGTTTAAGTTGTATTTTGAACGGTCAGTCAGTTCGCCTCCGGGTATTTATAAGGCTTATGTGGTAAAGGCGCAGAACCTGAACAGGGTCAAACGGCTGGCAGCATTCTTAAAAAAGAACGGGATTGAATATGCCTTTGGCGGAGAAAGAAACGCGCGGGGCTTCAATTATGAAAACAAAAAAACAGAGGGTTTTAAAATAGAGCGGAACGACCTGATTGTAAATCTGCAGCAGCCGGCGGCGGTATTGGCCAATGTGCTGTTTGAGCCGCAAACGGAAATTCGTGATTCGAATACTTATGACATTACGGCCTGGTCTCTGCCTTATGTATATGGCTTAAAGAGTTATGCGTCAAAAGAAGCGCTGAAAGGAATGTATGGTGCGCCTGAGGAAAGGAACATACCCGCATTGCTGTCTGATAAACCTTATGCCTGGATCTTTAACTGGGGTTCAGCAGAAGATGCCCGGGTATTGCTGGCTTTGCAGAAGACGGGGGTAAAGGTCAGGGTGGCTGAGGAAGGTTTTACGGTTGGGCCGCGCAGCTTTTCTTCAGGAACGCTGCTGGTGTACAGGGCTGAAAATGAAAAGACCGTGAAGGGCCTGGCCGGAAAGATCGACCGTGTGGTGAAGGAACTGAATGTGACCAGCGACCTGGTTGCCAGCGGATATGTGGACAAAGGCAAAGATTTTGGTTCTTCTGTGTACCGGGTATTGAGTGTTCCGAAAATCGCGGTTTTGGCCGGGTACGCTACCTCATCTCAGGGAGTTGGTGAAATCTGGCATTTTTTTGAGCAGGAACTCAATTGTCCGGTGACGATGGTTAATGTTCAAAATCTGGACAATCTGGATATCAATAAAATAAATGTATTGATCATTCCTGATGGCACTTATGAGGAGGAGTTGCCGATGAAGCTGGAGAGCTGGATAAGCAAGGGCGGGAAACTGATCCTGTTTGAAAATGCAATTTCGGGCTTCACAGGCACGAAGCCTTACGAGATTAAAATAAAGGAGGTCATAAAAGATAACTCTAAGTCAAAACCAGCACGTAAATACGGTGAGCGTAATCAGGATGATCTTTCCAATACCATTCCGGGGGCAATATTTAAGGTTGATCTGGATCAGAGCCATCCGCTGGCTGCGGGACTGGGTAGTTATTATTATGCGTTAAAGACCGATGACAAGATCTATGAGCCGCTGGGCAGCGAATGGAGTGTCGGGACGCTGAAGTCAGACAGCTATGTTTCCGGTATAGCGGGCAAATCTGTATTGAAACGGCTCAACAACGGCATGTTGTTTGGCGTTCAGAAATTGGGGAAGGGAAGTGTGGTGTACCTGGGCAGTGACATTCTTTTCAGGTCTTTTTGGGAGAACGGGAAGCATATGTTTTTGAATGCTGTTTTTTTGGTGGAGTGAAATAGCTTATGGGTAAATCTTAAGCCCGTTAATATTTAATTTTGCAATTTCAACCATTTGACTATCTTTATGTTAACAGACTAATCATCTCTAACATTTTAACTCTTCTCGTACGCGCTCAACCCCTTTATAGCTCACCTTACATACTTCGTTTGCTTGCCCTGTTTTATCGAAATAGAATGGGCGCGTCGCTTTTCCTGTCTAATGAATTATTAATTAATTAACCCCTTATAAATCATTATGAAAAAAATCTATTATGGCTATCTCATAGCCGCAATGCTCTTGGTGCAATCCTGTCAAAAAACAGAAGAACTTAGCGACAAGGATTTTAAGCCTAAAACCCAGTCAGGCCTCAGGCCAGAGGGAGGCAGATTGTTTTATTATGCCGGAGATGAAAAAATTCCATTAACCGAGGACTCTACAGCAGTCATATTCCTTGATTCGGATTCGAGCAAAATGCTTAGTAGCCTTAGAACAAAAGGAATCGGACCTGCCGTAACCCGTTTGAATTCCGGGTACTTTCTTGTAGAAAAGAAATCTAAATCAGTGATTACCGCTTTAAGCGGAAAAGCCATCGCACAAAATGTCTTTAAAAGTATGACCGGAAAGCGGGTTGTGCCTACTGGAGAAATTGCCGTCAAACTAAAGCCTGGTGTGACAATTGATCAAATCATCAAGGAATCTGCGGGTAAGTTGAAACTGGTTAAAGCCAAGAAGCGTGGATGGTATTTATTACGGCTTGACGGCCAGGCTTCCCTGCTCGATATAGCAAACGGATTGCAGGAATCTGGCAAGGTGAAATATTCCTATCCGAATTTTTTAGCTACTGTTAGAAAATCAAGCAGTGATCCTCTATTCTCATCTCAATATTATCTGCTGAATAACGGAAGTGGTGGTGGAGTCGCTGGAATTGATATAAATTTAGGAACAACTCCCTACGGTATCAACACAAATATTAAAGTTGCGGTTATCGATGATGGTGTGGAGGCACATGAAGATCTTGCTGGCCGAGTTTTGCAGGGATTTACACCTGGTTATCCTACCGAATACGGCGCACCCTTTGGTATTGTCGATGTTTATGGTGATCCGATCGGCCACGGCCAGGCTTGTGCTGGGATAATTGCTGCTACCAGGGATAACAATATTGGCATAGCAGGAATTGCTCCTCTGGCCAAAATCATTCCGGTTAACATATTCAAACCAGGGGTATCAGAACAGGATATTGCTGACGCTATAAACTGGGCCTGGGATGAAGGGGGCGCTGACGTTCTCAGTAATTCATGGGGCATATATGACAATCCGGGCCCCATGATTGCTATTGAAGAGGCTATTGACGATGCATTAACTTTGGGCCGTGGAGGAAAAGGGAGTATAGTTGTTTTTTCTTCCGGAAATGACAATTTGCCTGCCACTATTTGCCCTTCTTATCGCCCAGGCGTGATTGCCGTGGGAGCTGTTAACAGACAG
>NZ_DATHGC010000007.1:0-7880 GCF_035317785.1 Pedobacter sp.
AAACACAGGCTGCCCAGCTGGGCCTCAAAGTCGGTTCAGTAAAGCGCAATGTAGTGATCCTGGCTACAATGGCTGTGGGTGCTGCTGTCGCGGTATCCGGCATTATCGGTTTTGTGGGTCTGTTGGTACCTCATACGATCAGGCTGCTGATCGGAGTGGACAATAAGCAGGTTTTGCCTGCTTCAGCATTGTGCGGGGCATTGATGCTTACCCTGGCTGACTTGCTGTGCCGGACACTGATCGCTCCTGTGGAATTGCCCATCGGGGTCATCACCGCACTGCTGGGCACGCCTTTATTCCTCTATATATTGATCAAAGACAAAAAGAAACTCGTTTTATAATATTATGCTGATCGCAGAATCCATCACATTTGAAACAGGCCGCCGAACTCTGGTAAAAGACATTTCTTTTAGCATCCGTCCAGGGGAACTGCTGGTGATACTTGGCGCCAACGGTGCCGGCAAATCTACTTTATTGCGAATGCTAAGCGGGGAGAAAAAACCGGACAAGGGAAGTGTAAAACTACAGGGTATGGATTTAAACCATATGCCGAACGCAGAACTGGCGCTAAAGCGCAGTGTCCTCAATCAGCAAAATATACTCAATATTGCCTTTACCGTAAGGGAAGTGGTGCTGATGGGCCGCTATCCGCATTATAAAACCAGTCCTTCTTCAAAAGATCTGGAGATCATCGGTGAGGTTATGGAACTGACCGGGATGAAGGAGTTTGACGACCGCTCCTACCTCACGCTATCTGGCGGTGAGCAGCAGCGGGTACAGCTCGCACGTGTACTTGCCCAGATCTGGGATGTGCCCAATGCTTTGCTGCTGATGGATGAGCCTGTGGCCAGTCTGGATCTGCAATATCAGCAGCAAACACTTGCAATAGCCAGAACGCTTGCAAAAAAAGGCTTTATGGTGATCAGTGTGCTGCATGACATCAACCTGGCGGCACAGTATGCCGACCGCATCCTGATGCTTAGAAATGGCCGAAAATGGTATGACGGAACCACTGCTGAGGTACTGAACGCCAAGAACATTTACGAGATTTTTGAAATAAATTCGGACATATACACCAATCCCAGGACTTTGCAACACTTTTTTATTCCAAGGAACGTTACCATTAATTTAAATCCGTAATGATATTATCTGTAAATCATTTATTTTTGCTTCAGGATCATATAAATTATTGCGTATGACTACAAAACCTGCTTCTGAAAAAAGGGCTGCTTTGCTCAAATGGCTGAAGAAACTCGGATTTTGGGGATTTATGTTCTTCCTGGTCAAAGGACTGGTCTGGCTGGCACTGGGTTATTGGGTATTGAAATAGGGCCTCCTATTTACACAAATTAAACACATGCTTTTCCGGATAGCTGAATTTGTTGTCTGCAAACCAGCGTGCTTTATAGATCTTCAAGCCCTTGAGCAGATAAAGACTTTTACCCATATTATCAGTTACTTCGTCTGTCCACCATTGCTCTTTAGGCCTCATCGTGATGACCGGATAGTCTGCGGGCCCGGAAGAAACACTTTTTATATTTTGCGGATCGCTGGCGGTAGATTTTGTGAATCTTTTAGTACTCAGGCTAAACTTATAAAAACCGGATACATTGGTAAACCAGAGCTCGTCTTTTCCAAATACCGGGAACAGGTCGTGCGCTTCAGGACCAGGGAGCAGTACTTTTTCTTTTTCTGTCAATTCGGGCTTCAGACAATTCCTGTTGTAGCTGAATGCTTTTAATGTGTCGCCGGAGGTGGCCCATAGTAACTGTCTTTTCTTGTCCCATACTACATTGTGTCCTTCTTTGAGGTAATAAGTCTTCTTGTAGCCGGAATGAAGTGCATTTGTGGTATCTACTTTAAAGAGTGTCATTACGTTGCCGGTACTGGCGGCGCTGACAATGTTTCCATCGGGCAATAGCTCGGCAGAGTGCGGGTTGCTGCCTCCATTGGCATAAAATAAAGTCTTCTTATCGGCTATCCGTACCAGTGCAACCGCTCCGCCCGATGCGGTGAGCAATACATATTTCCTGTTAAATACGGGTTTGGCTTCGCTGATGTTCTTGAACCAGTTGAAATGTTCAGGAGCAATATTGGACTGCCGTGGCAGCCATTCCCAAATGATCTGTTTGGATTGCTGATCTACAATTAGAAGCCTGTTTTTAGCTTGCTCGGTCAGCAGAATTGATTTTTGAGCTGATGCGTTGAAAGAGAAGAAAAGGAGTGCTGCTATTAATATTAACTGTTTGGTCATGGTGATTTATCAGGTAGTTTGTGTTATAATCCGTTGCTTGAGAAACCCGGGCAATACTAGCCCTCTGTCTTTAACATGGCGTTAAATTAGTATTAATTCAGCATAGCGGCAATTCAGTTCCTCCAAAAAACCCCCGAATGTATGTCATTCGGGGGTTTTTGAATATAAGGGAACGGTGACTTCATTAATCCCTGTTCCAGAAAGCAGGCGGCTCAATGCCTAAGCTGCGGAGGTAAACTGTTCCCTGGGCGCGGTGATGTACTTCATTGTCAATAAAATAAAGTATGGTATTGTAAACTGTTCCTTCGTATTGGCCAAAGGCCAGTACACTTTCCTGGAAGCGGTCTTCAGAAATCAGGAGCCAATAGGCATTGATCTCTTCGGTAGCCTTGTCCCATAAATCAAGGAAAGCTTTTTTGGAAGCGGCTACTTCTTTGGCGTTGTGGCTCCAGGAGCCGTCAGAGGCCGACCATTCCCCGGTAGCGATACCTTTGACTCCGGGTGCGGAGATGTCAAGGATCTCCTTCATCATGTCGGCGAAGGAGCGCATCCCGCCTAAGGTGTGGTCAAAGAATTTATCGTCCGGAAAGGACTCAATGACACGTCTGGTCAGTTTTCTATGCCCTTGCCAGTGGTCTAATAAATGGTGGGCAGACAAAAATAAAGGAGTTGCGGTGTTGGAGATTGCAGTTGTCATAGTATGATCTTTTAAGTGTTACATTGTTTTAATGACACAAAGAAAACTACGACCACTGACAACCCTATGGCAGTGTGTTTTATTTATTTTTTATTTCCTGCATAAGTGATCTTAAAGATCGCACCCTTTAAATCATCCGAAACATACAAAGCGCCATCGGGTCCTTGTGCCAGACCGCTAGGACGGTACTGAAAAGGACCAGCAGGTTTTGCCAGATCTACACCTGTGAAGTTGTCTGCAAAGATCTCCCAATCACCCGATGGCTTGCCGTTTTTAAAAGGAACAAAAGCTATCAGATAGCCTTTTTTTAATAGCTGAGACTGACTGTGAAAGGCAATGAAAGCACCGTTCTTATATCTTGCAGGGAACATATTACCTGTGTAAAATAACAAATCATTGGGCGCAAGATGTGCCGGGAAAGCAGCTATGGGATCCTGGTACTTGGCATCACCCGCTGTTTTTCCATCACCACCGTATTCCGGGGCCCGCATTTTCTTCTTCAGAAAAGGATCATAATAAACAAAGGGCCAGCCGGCATCCGATCCCTTATGCAATTCGTACAAGGTTTCAGCAGGCATGTCGGTGCTTTGTTTGGCCGTATAGTACTGCGGAAACTTATCGTCAAATCGTCCGCGGCCATGCTGGGTAGAGAACAATGATTTAGTACTGGTGTTCCAGTCAATGCCGACCGCATTTTTAATTCCTTTGGCATAGTGGACCGCATCGCCATAACTTTGATTGAGCTTATTGGTTTTGAACGCCCAGATGCCCCCTACCGAATCCAAAAGCGGACAGCCGGGCATTCCTTTTCCGGAATCTTTCTCCCGGCAGGCATCGGAATAAGAACCAATAGTTACATAAATGTTATTCTGATCGTCTATAGCGATAGATTTGGAATTGTCGGCTCGTTTGTCTACCAGGCCCTGAATGATCTCCTCAGGTTTATTTGCATCGATCACCTGTTCTTTATCGTTCAGCTTGTACCTGAATACACCGGTATTTGAAGAAGAATAAAGATAATTGTCTTTGATTTTGATGCCCGTTCCGGGATAATTTCCAAAACCGGTCTTCTGATCCATTACACCATCGTGGTTGGAATCACTCAGGTAGTAAATCCCCTTTCCGTTCCGCAGCGCATTAAGTTTTACATAAATGTCTCCGTTGTTGTTGACGATCAAGTGCCTGAGCGGGCCGAGAGAATCAGCCACAATCGCGGCAGAAAAACCAGAAGGAAGTATCAGATTATTGGCATTTCCAATGTTTACATCATTGTTGGAAAGGGATAAGCTGGTCAGACCGGCCATAGCAAATATAGCGAGGGTACCAGAAAGTACTATTTTGTTCATCAAGTTCATAATTTGTGTGTTGGCCCTAATTTAGGGTTATTTTTAGTTCGGTACTGTAAATGACGATTATTGTTACATTGGTTGTGCTGTTGGACTTTGTATAATTTCTACTACCAATGATATATGGATTGGATAATTATTACCTTGTAATTCAGGAAAATTTGAAACAAAATTAAACCAAAAAAGAGCATACTTATGAAATATAACCTCATTTCAAGCGCGGCGGCATTGTGCTTGTCGGCTGTGGTACATGGGCAAACGATGACGGCTATTAAAGAGGCCAATAACCCTTCTTTAAATCCAAATAATGCGGAAGTATTTGAACCGGTACCCGCTGTTGTTACACCGGGAAAATCATTTAGCAATGCACCTTCAGACGCTATCGTTCTGTTTAACGGTAAGAACCTGGACGAATGGGTTTCGACAAAGGACCAATCGCCCGCTAAGTGGAAAATAGCCGGTGATGCGTTAACCGTTGATAAATCTGCAGGTGACATCAAAACCAAAAAAGATTTTACAAGCTACCAGCTCCACATCGAATGGAAAGTGCCGGCAGACATCACTGGTGAAGGTCAGTCAAGAGGCAACAGTGGTATCTTTTTGTCCGGCAGGTACGAGATACAGGTTTTGGATACTTATAATAACGACAACAAGACTTATGTAAACGGTATGGCGGGCAGTATTTACAGAGAAGCTATTCCTCTTGTCAACCCGGCAAAAAAAGCGGGCGAATGGAATGTTTATGACATTGCCTATTCTGATCCGCAATTTAATGAGGACGGCACAATAAAAACTCCGGCCCGGGTTACCATCTTTTTTAACGGGGTGATGGTTCAAAATAACGAAATCATAGAAGGCGGCACCTCTACCGGCACTAAACACGTTTATGCTAAGCATGGCCCTGCGCCGATTGTATTGCAATCGCATGGTGATAAAAGTGCGCCGATAAGTTTCCGGAATATATGGATAAGAGAATAGGTGCTGTCTCTGCAACCCGGCTGAGTTTGTATTATAAAAAATAATTCTCTTCACTTGGAATATCAGATTTTAATCTTTCCAGGCTTCTGCAGCTGTCATAACAGATCCACAACGGAACGATCGCCAGAACTCCGAAAGCGCAATCTATCAGCCGCCAAAAGAATGGGATTTGCCGGATTGGTCCGGCTATTAAAGCCAATGGAACAATAGCAATACATGCGATCACCCCAAACTTGATCACCCAAATATTTTTCAGGGGATCTCTAAGCGGCCCGGCAAACAACACCGCGAGCATCAGGTGTGCAAAAGCCAGCCAATCTGTACCGTAGCTCAAATAAGGATAATGCCTATTGGTATCTTTGATCGCCGCATGTATTACCCCCAGCCATTCGCTCAGGACCCCGGGATAGCACGCGTTATATGGCAATAACCAGCCAATTTCCGTTTCAAGGGGAAAGGCAGTGACTCCGCTTAGTGTCAAACCAGCAATGATGATCCAAATCATTGTTCTGATTCTTCTTTTTAAAGCATTTGCTTTCTTTTCCATAATGATATCAATTGTCATTTCAAATATTTCGTATTGTTTAGCAGTCCGATTGCCTGTTTTTCAAGTTCGGCACGGTTCAGGGCGTTAACATTAACGAGGTAAAAGTTATCCCCGCTTTTTGCAGCCTGCCAGCGCCAGGTCATTTGATTTACTGTTTTTAACGTACCATTGTCAAACCACCAGGCTGCATGGATCTTGTCTTTCCCTTTTTGAAGTATTGCCGTATACACTTCATACCCGGCCAGTGTTTCGGATTTGATGTTTTTGAAGATATAGCCGCTGCCGGCCCAGCATAATTTCGGGTCGTGACCCGGAATGTAAAATGCAGCCGGTTTGAGATATATCAGTGCCGTTTTACGTTCCAGTTTCAAAATACCCGTTTCCAATCGCGTTTTTCTGAACCCGCTGATTTGTATATTTTTACCGGAACTGACCAGGGCATCTGCAGTCACCATTTTTGAAGCGATGAAAATCAAAAAGGCCGCTGCAACAATCTGTAAGGCAGGATAGCGAATCGAGAAAGCTGGCGGAAACCTTGGCGCACTTGCTTTGGCTGCGACCGGCTGCCCAAAATAGGTCATCAGCCATTTTATTACAAAAAACAAAGGCAGAATCACGTAGATGAGCAGACATGCAATCCCCACCACGTCGTGCAATAAAGTACCTGGCATGATCTTGAACATCACCAGCAGCAGGATGCGGAAGAAATTACTGATGATATTGAGCCCAATGGCGATCAAAACGGCAATGCTGGTCAGGAAAAATCCGGCTTGCCGTGCTTGCTGACGCTGCGTGAGCAAGAACAGGCAAATGACCAGAGAAATGATCAGCATGTGCAGGCCGGCACAGGCAGGATCAACAGAAAAATCGTAATTTCCCATCTGGATCTGGTTTCCCGCCGCAATCGCAGCTACTCCATTTGCGTCCAACAGGCCTGCAACCCTTCCTGTAAGCCAAAGGCGTACCGGAAAATCGACCATCCCTAAAAAAGATTTGAACACCGGGGAGATGAGCAGCAGTAAAAACAAAAATGCAGGACTCAGCTTGCCGATGCTGTTCTCCATCAGCAACAGTGCTGAAAAAAGCAGGGCAAGGAAAAAAACAGACTTTACCGGAAGGAGGATACCCAAACAGATGGTCGCTATAGCGGGCAACAAATACCGGACTGAAAACGTACCGCGTTCTACCCGGCAAATAAAAGGCGCCAGCAAGAGTCCTGCATAAAGATTGATATTCCAGTGGAAAAAGCCCTTCAGAAAACAGATCAGTAAACCTGAATAGATCAGCATGAAGGCTGCAGCCAAATGCGGTGTCAGGCTGCGCTTTAAACTCAGTGCAATCATGGTCTTAAGCTAGCCGGGTTAAATCTTCTGGTATACAGCACGTAGCCGGCTACACCTATGCACAAGATCAGCAATACCCATTCTCGTGGCTCGGGGACCGCACCGGAGGACTTCATCGAAGCATTTTTAAGGCTGTTCTTGTTCTCATCAATATTAAAACGCTCGTAATCTTTTTGTGTCTCCAGTACGATCATGCTCGATACCGGTGAGACAATATAACCTTGTTCTGCTTCGGCAATGAGTTCGGGCTGCACGTAATTTTTGCTGAAGAAATTAGGGGCAACCTTTTTCATGATGTCATTGTAGGCAAACAACCTCAGCAAATGATCCGGTGCAGTACTGCCTTCCTGCAGTGAATCCACACTCCGGATCATCATTCCGGCAGTTTCTATGACAACTGTACGCTCATCTTCCTGATCAGCTGCAAATCTTTTTGCAGACAACAAGCCTGTCAGCCGGCCAATGCTGCCACTGCTGTAATTCAAGACCCGCAATTCTTTAAGGGCTTTCAGGTATGGGTTCAATTCCGGACCGAAATTATAGAAAGCAATGTGTTTGGGTGTTTTCAAGTATTCGCTAAGCGCACTCCCGAACGCTGTCCCCCTTAAATCACCCAGGTTGGGCGATGTACTGCTGCTTTTCGAAACCAGCAGTGCCTCATCAGGATGCCGGATTTTCTGAACCGGAAACAGGCTGAAGTTTTGCTGAGACAGAC
>NZ_DATHGC010000008.1:0-12159 GCF_035317785.1 Pedobacter sp.
CTATGGGAGCCATTGGAAACCACAGAAAAATAGAAGGATCATCTATTCCTCTGTTAAAGGCTCACTGTTATTATATTCTTCTATTAGGCCAAGCGCCAATTCGTAATTTTCCTGGGAAACCAGTAAGCTTACACGATTTACATAAGCGGAACCAAGCGCAGCAGGCTCTATGATGCTCATGAATTCATTGCTCATAACAGCATATATTCCATGTTCTCCCAATAGTTGCTTCATCAATGAAACTTGCCAGAATTCTCCTGAAAAGACTTCCGTCTGTGATATTTTATTTTGTTCGGACATTGATAGAAAATTAGTTATGCAATATAATGAATTAAAATGCAGATTTGTTTTTCAGCGGCTGTAAGAGATATTCCAGCCCATTGAGCTTGATCTCGTAAAGAGTGGCTATCAGCTGCCCCAGTTTGCCGGGCGGCCAACCTTCTTTGTGAAACCAAATGAGATAGGATTCGGGCAGATCGCAAATCAAACGGCCTTTATATTTGCCAAAGGGCATTTGCATAGTCACTAAGTCCTGTAGTAGCTGCGGGTTCATTTTCCTTGTTTTAATTGACCACCATTTCCAGCATTTCTACTGCTTCGTCTACTGTATTAAGGTTGTCAAACGCAATACGTAAGCTGTCTTTGACCTCCTTCAGGTTGCATAACCTGGGGTGGATTTGTGCAAAATGCAATATTTTATTGAACATATTGGAATCAAAGAAAGGAGATTGCTTGTCGGTAATGAAATAGCCTCTTAAAGTTCCCTTTTTGAATGTGATCTTTTCAAAGGCAAGTTTCTTGGCGACCCATTGTAGCCTCAATACGTTGAGCATGGTTTTGACAGGCTGAGGGACAGGGCCGAACCGGTCTTTTAGCGAGCGCTCAAATGCCCTGAGCTGCGTCTCATTTTCTATCCTGGAAAGTTCGGTATAGAGGTTATATCTTTCTGTGATATTGGTCACATAATCATCGGGGATGTACAGCTCGAGATCTGTGTCTATTTGTGTAAAAGTAACGAACGGGCGAGGGGGCTCATCTTTAAACAGGCCCTTGAATTCATCATCCTTGAGTTCCTGTATGGCTTCATCAAGGATCTTGTGATACATCTCGAAGCCGATCTCAGCAATAAAACCACTTTGCTCTGCGCCTAAAAGGTTTCCGCTGCCGCGAATATCCAGATCGCGCATCGCAATATTAAAGCCGCTGCCCAGATCTGAAAATTCTTCGATGGCGCTGAGACGTTTTCTGGCTTCAGAAGTAAGTGTACTCAACGGAGGACTAAGCAGGTAGCAAAATGCTTTTTTATTGGAACGGCCTACGCGGCCCCGCATTTGGTGGAGGTCGCTGAGGCCAAACATGTGGGCGTGGTTGATGATGATCGTATTTGCATTTGGGATGTCTAAGCCGGCCTCTATAATGGTCGTTGCTACCAGAACATCTTTTTCTCCGTTGATAAAATCAAGCATCACGTCTTCCAGCTGATCACCATCCAGCTGTCCGTGCGCTATTCCTATTCTTGCTTTCGGGACAAGTTTTTGAATGAGACCGCCTAGTTGTGGCAAATCATTGACACGATTGTGAATGAAAAAGACCTGTCCGCCGCGGTCCAGCTCATGCTGTACGGATTCCTGGATCAGCTTATCATTGAATACATGCAACTCGGTATTTACTGCCTGGCGGTTTGGCGGAGGAGTGCTCATAATGGAAAGATCCCGGGCTCCCATCAGGGAAAAGTGAAGGGTACGTGGAATTGGTGTCGCTGTAAGTGTAAGGGTATCAACATTGACCCTGAGCGTGCGGAGCTTTTCTTTGGAACTGACTCCGAATTTTTGTTCCTCATCGATAATCATGATGCCCAGATCTTTGAATTTGACGTCTTTGCTGAGCAGGCGATGAGTGCCGATGATGATGTCCACCCTTCCATCGGCCACGGCCGCTAATGTCTCTTTAATCTGTTTGCTGGTTTTGAAGCGATTGATATAATCTACATTGCAGGGGAAGTCCCTGAGCCGGCCGCTGAATGTTTTGAAATGCTGCAGCGCAAGAATGGTGGTCGGGACCAGCACTGCAGCCTGTTTGCCATTTGCTACAGCCTTAAATGCAGCACGGATGGCGATTTCAGTTTTCCCAAAACCGACGTCACCGCAAACGAGCCTGTCCATGGGATGTGGTGCTTCCATGTCTTTTTTTACATCATTGGTCGCCTTTTCCTGGTCGGGCGTATCTTCATAGATGAATGAAGCCTCCAGCTCCGTCTCCAGATAGCCGTCAGGATCAAACGCAGTACCTACCTGTGCTTTTCTCAATGCATAAAGCTTGATGAGGTCCCGCGCTATATCTTTAACTTTTTTTTTAGTGGTCTTTTTGAGCTTGTCCCAGGCCTCGGTGCCCAATTTATTCATCTTTGGTGCCGTACCGTCTTTGCCACTGTATTTGGCAATACGGTTTAGCGAATTGATGTTTACATAAAGCAAGTCGTTGTCTGCATAAACAAGACGAATCATTTCCTGCGTCCTGCCATTGACTTCTACTTTTTCCAGACCTGCATACTTGCCGATGCCATGGTCTATATGGGTCACGAAATCGCCTGGTTTTAGGTCTTTGAGTTCTTTTAATGTGATGGCCTGGCTGCGCTGATACCCTCTTTTGAGCTTGTATTTATAAAAGCGGTCAAAGATCTGGTGGTCAGTATAAAATGCGACCTTCAGATGCGCATCTACATATCCTTCTCTGAGCGGGACGTTGACCGGACTGAATTTTGCTGTCTTGTCAATATCATCAAGAATGGCATAAAGACGCTCGATCTGTTTGGTTGAAGAACTAAATATAAAATTATGTATGCCCTGTTTTTCGTTTTCTTTAAGGTTATGGATCAGCAGGCTAAAATCTTTATTGAATGAGGGTTGAGGTTTGGTCTCAAATTGAAATACCTGGTCCGTCCTGTAAAAGAATTGCTTGCCGAATTCTACCAAGGTAAAATCATGCAGCATGTCACCAAGCATCTTTTCATCTGTAAAAGCAAACTTAGGGTCAATCCAATCTGCATTTTCCTGTTTTTCTTTGACAGGAAGTGCTTTCCAAAGTTCAGCGGCTTTCCGGTACCCGGACTTTACAATATCAAGGGTGAACTCTACATCCTTAAACCAAAGTTGCGTGTCTTTTTCAATATAATCCAGCAGACTAATGTTGTTTTCTGTCAGATACCTGGATTGTACATTTGGAATAATGGTAAGGGATTTGACATCTTCGACAGAAAGCTGGCTCTCGATTTCGAAGGTGCGGATGCTTTCTATTTCATCACCAAAGAATTCTATGCGGTATGGCAGGTCATGCGAGAAAGAAAAGATATCAACAATACCTCCACGGATGGAAAATTGCCCGGGCTCGTAAACAAAATCCGTGCGGTTGAAGTCGTAGTCTATTAAGAATTCATTGATGAAATCTATCCCTAGTCTTGCGCCGAGACTGATCTCCAGCGTATTCTTTTCTAAAAGGCTGCGGTTGATGACTTTTTCAGCCAGCGCTTCAGGATAAGTAACAACAATCTGTCCGTATTCGCTGTGGTGATTGAGCTCATTGAGTACTTCAGCCCGCGCCAGTACGTTTGCGGTATCTACTTGCGTAAATTCAAAAGCTTTGCGAAAGGATGAAGGAAAAAGCAAAACCTCCTTATCGAGAATGCTTTCAAGATCGGCCAGAAAATAAGAAGCCTCTTCCCTGTCCGGCAAGACGAATAAAAGAGGTTTATGCAATAAAAAATAAGCAGCTATTGCAACTGTCGCATCGGCCGAGCCAACTAAGCCTTTTAGTTGAAGTTTACCTCCTTTGCCCGCATTCAGGGCCTTTGTCAATGCTACAATGCGCTCATCTGTTTTGTATCTGTTAATCAGGTCGCGGATGTTCACAGCACAAATGTAATATTTATGATTAGCTTTAGGTGTAACAAAGTATCGAATAATCCATCTATAATACAAAAGGGGAGAACATGAAAGAACTCATTTTTTGGGTGTTGGCTTTAACGGCGCTGGGGATAGCAACGCCTGAAGAATACGGACACGTACACCATTTTACGCTTTGTCCTCTGGCAAATCTTGGAATAGAATGGTGCCCGGGTTGTGGATTAGGGAGAGCAATAACACAGCTGCTTCACGGCAACATTACTGAAAGCTGGAAACACCATTGGTTTGGAATCCCGGCTCTGTTCATTATTGTTTTCAGAATTGTTGGATTGATAAAATTGAATATTAAATTATTTAAAATAAAATATAAGGAGAAAAGATATGTTTGAGTCACCGTTTATGTCGTTGCCGGGGATCACACCCCAGGAATATTCGTACTTGCAAACCGCAACTACTGGATTTAGTGATCAGCAGCTGAGAGGATTTCTAATGATCTACAGCAGCAAAAGAAGGAATCCTGATGATATGGTATTGTATTGTATATTAGGGTTTTTTGTGCCCGGATTGGCCAGGTTTTTAGTCGGTCAGATCGGGATGGGAATTTTATACTTTTTCACGTATGGTTTATGCGCGATCGGGACCATCATTGACTTGGTAAATCATAAAAACCTGGCATTTGAATATAACCAGAAAATGGTATTTGAAAGTTTGCAAATGGTAAAGATGGGTAATATCCAATGAGGTTTTTGTATTTTTAAGGCATGAGACTATCGGTTTTGATAAAACACCTGGAAGCCTACGCGCCGGCAAACTATCAGGAAGATTATGACAATTCGGGGCTGCTGATCGGAAGCCCGGATCAGGATGTGCATGCTGCGCTTGTTGCGCTGGACTGTACAGAGCAGATTGTTGACGAAGCGATCGTACAAGGCTGTAATCTGATCATCACACATCATCCGATTGTATTTAAGGGGCTAAAGAAGATCACAGGAAAAACATATGTTGAACGGGTGGTCTTGAAGGCGATTCGGCATAACATCGCCCTTTATGCTATTCATACCAACCTCGACCATGTGAAGAATGGGGTTAACGGCATAATTTGCGAAAGGCTGGGATTGCAGAATCTGAAGGTGTTGAGGCCCAAAAATAATCTGCTGAAAAAGCTAATTACATTTTGCCCCACTGAGCATGCAGACAAGGTGCGTGAAGCATTATTTGACGCCGGAGCCGGGCACATAAGCAATTATAGCGACTGCAGTTTTAATGCCCCAGGTTTTGGAACCTATAAAGGAAATGAAGATACAAACGCTTATGCCGGTGAAAAAGGAGTGCAGCATCATGAGCCTGAAATAAGAATAGAAACCATCTTTGTTGCTCAGGACGAACGTAAAATACTGCTTGCCTTGCTGGAAAACCACCCATATGAAGAAGTGGCATACGATATTTATGCCCTTGAAAACAAGTCGGAAACGGTCGGCGCAGGCCTGCTGGGTTGGCTGAATCAGGAAATGGATAGTAAAGAGTTTTTGAGCATGGTCAAGGACCGGATGGACGCAAGTGTGATCAGACATACAGCGCTGTTGCCTAAAAAGATCAGAAAAGTTGCTGTCTGCGGAGGATCGGGGAGTTTTTTATTAAAGGACGCTATAGCAGCAGGCGCTGATGCTTTTGTTACCGCCGATTTTAAGTATCATGAGTTTTTTGATGCGGAGGGAAAACTGATGATTGCAGATATCGGACACTTTGAAAGTGAACAATTTACATCTGATTTGTTGATAGACATTATTCAAGAAAAATTTCCTAACTTTGCAATCCGTTTAACGGAGCATAATACAAACCCCATAAATTATTTCATTTAATGGAACAAACTGTAGAGCAAAAACTAAAAGATTTATACGAGTTACAAACCCTGCACACCAAGATCGACAAAATACGTCAGATCCGAGGTGAGTTGCCAATGGAAGTTGCTGATTTGGAAGATGAAGTGGCAGGTCTGGAAACACGTATACAAAAATTCAAAGGTGAATTGGATGATACTGAGGATTCAATCGTAACACGTAAAAATATGATCAAAGAAGCTCAGAACCTGATCAAAAAATACGAGACACAACTAAAGGATGTCAAGAATAACCGTGAATATGATGCTTTAACGAAAGAGGTAGAGATTCAAACGCTGGACATTCAGGTTTCTGAAAAGAAAATCAGAGAGTTTGGTTTTGACATTACTCAGAAAACCGAGGTTTATGAAAAGGCACTTGCTGATCTGGAATCAAGAAGGAAAGATCTGGATATCAAGAAAGGCGAACTTCAAACCATTACTGCAGAAACCGAAAAAGAAGAGGAGTCCTTAACTAAAAAAGCAGAAAAAGCAGAAACTGGAATTGAGGACAGACTTCTAATCGCTTATAAAAGATTGAGAGGAAATGCTAATAATGGTCTGGCTGTGGTAACTATTGACAGGGATTCCTGCTCTGGGTGTTTCAATCAGATTCCCCCTCAGCGCCAGTTGGATATTCGTCAACGCAAAAAGATCATTGTTTGCGAACATTGCGGAAGGATTCTGGTCGATGAGGCGCTAACTCAAGAAGTAGCGCTTGCTTAATCAGGCTTTAAGAAATTTAGTTGGCCGGAAACTGTTTCCGGCCTTTTTTGTACACCTATTTTTGACGGGATAAAACAGCCCTTAGAATCTGTAAACGAAAGCATTGATGTGCATTCCTGCACCAACCGATGCAAAAACAGCATACTGCCCAGGTTCTACCTGATAGCCATTAATCTGGTTTTTCAAAAAGAGATCAAGCAATGTAGGGATGGTCGCGACCGAACTATTCCCCAGCCATGAAATGGTCATGGGAACCAGGTTATCGGGAACGGTATCTAAGTCATAAAGCTTAAACAGCCGCTTCATAATGGCACTATCCATTTTCCCGTTAGCCTGGTGAATAAATACCGTTTTAATGTCAGTAATGTTTATTCCTGCCTTGTCTATTGCTTTTTTTACGACCTGAGGGACGGTTGTCACCGCAAATTCATAGAGTTTTCGGCCATTCATTTTAAGATAAGTGTTGCCATTGTTCTCGTTTGGATTATTGCTTTTCCCCATAACAAGGAGTGATCCGTAATTTACAGCGTAGGTTTGTGTTTTATGAGCCAGTATGCCAACGGCCTTATCGGCGGTTTGGGCTTCAAATATTACCGCTCCAGCACCATCAGAAAAAATCATGCTGTCTCTGTCATGCACGTCAGTAATTCTTGAAAGCGTTTCCGCGCCAATTACCATTACTTTCTTTGCATCACCGCTTTTTATTAGATAATCGGCCTGTATAGCTCCTTGAACCCAGCCCGGACAACCAAAAATAAGGTCATAGCCTACACAATCAGGATTCTGAATATCTAATGTTTGTTTAACCTTTGCTGCCAGCGAAGGCAAGATATCCATTCGATTGCTTCCATTTTTTACATCTCCGAAGTTGTGGCAGAAAATAATATAATCAAGCTCCTCCTTGTCAATGCCTGCCGTTTCAATAGCCCGCTGTGCAGCGATGGCCGCAATATCACTGTTCACCAGGTCCGGATCAATATAGCGCCTCTCCTGAATTTCGGTTATCTCTGTGAATTTATCGATAACATAGGACATCTCTTTATCCAGAAGTACACCGTTTTCGTAAAAAGTGGAATTTAAGAAGGAAGTTCCTGGAATAATGTTTTCCGGAATATAGCTGCCTGTACCAGTAATAACTGTATATAAATTTGGTTTAATGCTCATTTTTGAACCGTAGACTGTTTTGGTCTAGAGTATAAAACTAGAATAATTTTATTATATATGAAAGATTTAAATAAAATCTTCGATTAAAAATACAAATAATTCCTTAGGACCGTGTGCTCCCAGGACTAAAGTTTTCTCAATATCAGCGGTTCTGCTCGGGCCCGTAATGGTACTAAGCATCGTCGGGATCTGACTGCCGTATTTGTCTTTAATAAGCCTGAAGGCATCTTTAAGATCCATAACCATTTGTCCTGTACGGGCAATTACGATATGATGGTGGGGAAAAATGCTTAGCCTGCGGCCGGCCGAATTTTGATTAGAGACCATTACAGATCCGTTTCTGGCAATAAGCGCTTCACATAATGTAATGCCCGCTTCTGCCAGTTCAAAATCTTTATCTGTTTTGTAGAAAGGGAATTCATATTCGGTCAAAAGCTCCTGAAGTTCAGGTTCCCAACAATATATTTTTCGCCATTTATATTTGTCTGCCAGGTGCAGGATATTTTCAATAAACTCTATTCCGTTCTCACAGTAGATAAAATTTCCTGAAACGGCAGTTAGCTGCTCCGCAAATAAGACCTCGAGCATTTCCTCACTCTCTTTGTATAAAGGAGTGTCTTCTAAATTTGGATAAGGATTGTCTCTCTTTTCGAGAAGGGCTTTCCTTATCTTTTTTAGCATAAGCTCTTTGGAAGTTATATTTTCTTGCATACAAAAATGGATTCGCAGTCATTTCATGTGCGAAATGACTGCTACCATAATATTATTTTGATTAAGATTCTGTTGGTGTAATAGACGTTGAAGATTCTGTAGCTTCGCCTACGCCATCATGTAATAACCCTTCTGCCGCAGGTTTTTGATCCCCGGTTCCGTTCACAAATTCATCATAAGTAGTTCTGTTATCAAATGGACGTTTACCGAGAATTTCTTCAAGGTCAGCCTGGAACAGAATCTCTTTTTCTATGAGTTTTTGAGCTAATTTCTCGAGCCCGTCTCTTTTTTCAGTCAGTAGTCCTTTGGTTCTCTCATAAACCTCAGAGATTAATGTGCGGACCTCATTGTCAATCATTTCTGATGTTTTCTCCGAATAAGGCTTATTGAAATTGTACTCATTGTGCGGGTCATGGAAGGAAACGTTACCTACAACTTTATTCATGCCGTAAATAGTCACCATGGCGTAAGATAGCTTTGTGATCCTTTCGAGGTCATTTTGTGCGCCTGTCGAAATCTTTCCAAAAACGATATCTTCAGCAACGCGTCCGCCCATTGTCATACACATGCCGTCTGTCAACTGTTCGGTCGTATACAAAAACTGCTCCTTAGGCAGATATTGAGCATAGCCCAATGCTGCAACTCCGCGAGGTACAATGGATACTTTCACCAATGGGTCTGCATGCTCAAGGAACCATCCGGCAATAGCGTGACCTGCTTCGTGATAGGCAACAATTCTCTTTTCCTCGGGCGAAATAATCTTGTTTTTCTTTTCCAGACCACCAATCACCCTGTCAATAGCATCCTGGAAGTCTTGCATATCTACACTCTCTTTGTTACGGCGAGCGGCAATCAAAGCTGCTTCATTACAAACATTAGCGATCTCTGCGCCTGCAAATCCCGGGGTTTGAGCAGACAGCTTTTTGGCGTCTACTTCCTCCGATGTTTTAATTGGCTTAAGGTGAACCTTAAAGATCTGTTCGCGGCCAACCAGATCTGGTTTGTCGATTGATATCTGTCTGTCAAATCTTCCGGGCCTCAATAATGCTGTATCCAATACGTCGGGGCGGTTGGTTGCTGCGAGGATAATAATGCCAGAGTCAGTGCCAAAGCCATCCATTTCAACCAATAACTGGTTAAGGGTATTTTCACGCTCGTCGTTCCCGCCCATCATGCTGTTTTTACCTCTTGCCCGTCCAATCGCATCTACCTCATCAATAAAAATGATACACGGCGCTTTATCTTTTGCTTGTTTAAAAAGATCCCTTACTCTCGAAGCACCCACGCCAACAAACATCTCTACAAAATCAGATCCGGACAGGGAAAAGAACGGAACTTGTGCTTCGCCTGCCACAGCCTTGGCTAAAAGGGTTTTACCCGTGCCCGGAGAGCCGACCAGCAACGCTCCTTTTGGGATTTTGCCGCCCAGATTAGTATACTTTTTAGGATTTTTAAGGAAATCGACAATCTCCATTACTTCCTGTTTTGCCTCCTCAAGGCCGGCAACGTCATTGAAAGTTACATTTACCTGGCTCTCTTTGTCAAATAATGTAGCCTTAGATTTTCCAATATTGAAAATCTGACCACCGCCACCGCCTGCACCGCCACCCATGCGTCGCATCACAAAGATCCAGAAGCCGATAAACAGCAGCACCGGAATGATAACTGTAAAAAACCAGGAGTTAAAAGAACTTTGTCTGGTGTCTTTTTCGGCAAGAATCTGTTGCGCCGGAGGTACATTTTTTTGTGACTCTTTAAGTTGTGTGTCCAGCGCATCCATTGACCCCGCTGTGAAATATACTGTAGGGCTGCTGGTAGAGCTAAAGTTACTCTTGCTTATATATTCCTTATACTTTGGATCGGACAGCCTTTCTTTTTTAATAAAAACTTCAACCTTTACAAGATCCTCGTGTTTATAAGCAATAAGTCGCTGAACATCGCCAGGGATAAGCATCTGCGTTTCAAAAGTACGGTACGGAACTTGTTTGCTGTTGTCCGCACTAAATAGAAACTGTAATAAGATAAGACCCAGAATAATTGCTGCATAAACCCAAAAGATATTGAATTTTGGGCCTTTTTGCGGTTTTTTAGGAATATTAGGAATTCTCTTTATCAGTTTTGGTTTTGTATTTGGATTCTCTTTCATCGTTAAATCAAAAAATGTTGTGAATGATTAAGCGCTTTGGTATGACGTGGCCAGGGCATCTCCCCATAGGTCCTCAATTCCATAAAATTCGCGCTTTTCAGTTTTAAATATATGCACTACAATGTCAAAATAGTCAAGTATAATCCATTCAGCAGACTCCTGTCCTTCTTTCCTCCATGGATTGGTCTGTGTTTTTTTATAAATTTCTTCTTCAACGCTATCGGCGATGGCTTTTACCTGGGTAGCAGAGTTGGCGCTGCATATAATGAAATAGTCAGAAACTGAACTGTTAAGATTTCTAAGATCCAAACGGACAATGTCATTGCCTTTTTTTTCTTGTATGCCATGAACGGCTATTTCTGAGAGGTATGTAGAAAGGTTTACGATTTTCTTTTTTACCATTAAAATGTTTTAATTTTGATAAACAAATATACAATCAACACTTGCAAAATAACACTTTTTCAACATTATTTGTTGGTCAAAATCTTATAAGATTATCAGCGGTTGATTCTACTAATAACTTTTTGAAAAGGATGGTGTCAAATTCCGAGCCATTAGCGGAAGGGACTGTTATTATGGCAGATAACCAGTACGCAGGTCGGGGGCAACATGAAAATACATGGCACGCCGAGCCAGGACTGAATCTAACTGCCAGTATATTTTTAAAACCCGTATTTCTGCCTGTTAACAGACTATTTAGGCTAAATATGGCAATTAGTATAGCCTTAAGAAACGCATTAAAAACAAGGGTAGCAGAACATATAACTATAAAGTGGCCTAATGACATCTATTATCTTGAAAGGAAGCTTGGCGGAATATTAATCGAGAATAGCATTTCAGGCAGTCAGTATAAGACAGCTGTTATTGGTGTTGGGATTAATGTAAATCAGGTAACTTTTAGTCCTCAGCAGGTAAAAACGGCAGTGTCACTTAACGAAATTTTACAGGAAAATGTTAATTTACTTGAGCTGCTAGCTGAAATATGCAGTCATATTGAAGGACAATACCTGAGGCTGAAGGGGAATTCTGATGATTTGACTGATGATTATTTGTCGGGACTCTATAAATTTGGACAAATTGCCACATTTAGAGATAAGAACGGGTCATTTGAGGGAGTGATAGAAAATGTGAGCGCTGATGGGGCTCTGGTTGTCGCTACAGGGGGAGGCAGTAAGGCATATAATTTTAAAGAGATAGAATTCATAACATGAACTTCCTAAGGAAGGATTGAAAAATTATAAGTAATTTCACGCCCTTATTATAGAATAAATGAAGAGGATACTTTTAATCTTAGGGTTGCTGACACTGTTTGGGGCTTTTAGGCCTGCTAGCGGTTCAGTCCGGCTCCCTCAAGATTCAACAGTAACGGACGATTTGGTGTTTACAGAAATCGGCTCTTCCGAAGACAGTGCAGTGAACAAGATCTCAAAAGAGACAGTCACTAAAGAGCGCACTGCCGTATCAGCGGATGTTTCAAAAAATGACAAGCCTGAGTTAAAAACATCTTCATCAGCTGAAAAGGAAAAAACCTTATGGGAGACCTTTATCGCCGGATTGGTTGGGGGTTTCCTGGCCTTCCTGATGCCCTGTATTTTCCCTATGGTCCCGCTGACGATCAGCTATTTCACCAAGCGTGC
>NZ_DATHGC010000009.1:0-8999 GCF_035317785.1 Pedobacter sp.
TTCACAGCAGCCAATGCGCCCCAATAACGGATACTGAAAAAATGCTGCGCTTCGCTCAGGTTGGTCCCGGAGAGGTGATTAAGCGTAAGGTTCTCCCCTGCCGTGTACACCAGGTGGTCAAAAGAACCAGCATGACCAAAAAATTGCTGAATAGCCGTCTCATCATTCAGGTTAACGGCCTCACCACTACATCCGCCAGGCAGTGTTTTTAAAGCCTGTTCGATCCGCATGGCGTTGCTGGATGCTATGACTACCTCAGCTCCAGCTTCCGCTGCTGCATGTGCTGTTGCCAGTCCTATCCCAGAGCTCCCGCCCAGTACAATTACCCGTCTATTTTTCAGAGCAGTACTAAAAGTTGTTTCCATTGTCTTATTTTTTATAAAGACAAAGGTCTGCCTACTGGTTCAATACGTACTTACCATTTGGTAAAAAGCAATACCTGCCTAGCGAATCTGACGACGGATACGGCTTAGTGACTGTGGGGTGATGCCCAGATACTCTGCAATGTGCCTGAGCGGTACTCTTTTAGCAATGCCAGGCTGGCTGTTTAAAAAATGCCGGTATTTCTCCTCTGCCTCTAACCCCAAATACTGGTTGCGGACATTAATTTTCTCGATCATGTGCCGTTTGATCTCCCCATTAATAGCCTGACGGATGACAGGAAACTGCTGGTACAGGTCCAGTAAGACCTCCCTGGTTACGCTATAAATCTCAGCATCGCAACTGGCCTGGATGAAAGCTTCGGTAGGAATCTCTTCGTCAAAACTCTGAACAATAGCTACCAGGTGTTCTTCATCATAGAAATAATGTGTCAGATCAACACCTTTTTCATTGATCGAACCGATGCGCACCACACCTTTTTTCACCCAAAATAATCTTTTCAGCGTTTTGTTGGCCGGATGCAGATATTCTCCTTCCTTATAAGTTTCAAGCTGGCATTGAGCACTGATGATTTCCTTTACAGCACTTGAAAACTGATCGAAAAAAGAGGGAATAGGTTCCATTGGAAAATTTTATAAATTTATAGCTGAAAATAACCAAATAAATGGCAACCGATCAAAAATATATAGACTTTATCCTCGACCAGATCCATCATCCTGCAGGAATTACCTATAAAAAGATGTTTGGAGAATACGGTTTATATGCCGGAGCCAGAATTTTTGCTTTAGTATGCGACAACCAGTTATTGATTAAGCCAACCGAAGCGGGCAAAGCATTTATAGTAAACCCAAACTTAGCGCCGCCGTTTCCCGGAGCGAAGCCGTATTTTTTAATTCAGGACGAATTGGAAGACCATGCATGGATTTCTAGCCTGGTTAAAGTCACTGTCAATGAGCTGCCGGATCCGAAACCTAAAAAGCCTAAGAAAACTAAATAGCAGGGAACTGGGCAAATCTAGGGGGCACACTGCAATATCACGGACAGGTACTCCCTGCTTTAAATATTTTATTCAATACATAGCTATACCCTTCGATAAATCGATAGTGATATAGAGCTTTGTATTAATGTTGTTTTCATATTGCATTGATATTTAAATTGTCATTTATGTTTTCCGGTATGGACTCGAACCACAATCTCCCAAACCAAAATCGGACGTGCTACCATTGCACCACAGGAAAATATATAGTAGAGTAACCCGGACTCGAACCGGGAACCTCCTGCTCCCAAAGCAGGTAATCTAACCAATTGATATATTACTCTAAAAATTGCTGCTAAAACAAAAAATCCCCTTAGATTTTCTAAGAGGATTCCTGTTTCAAATATTTTTATTCAATACATAGCTATCCTCTCCGACAAATCGGTTGCGGTATAAAGCTTTGTATTGTTGTTATTTTCATGCTGCAATATTACACAAATTTCTAATGATTCAAAAATATTTTCGTCGTGCTCAGTTATAAACAGATATTTTATTTCAGCAGTTTTTGCCTTTTTGTCATTTCGCATCAGGCCTGCGAATATCTTTCGCCTTATCAAAAGTAGCCAGACAACTATCCAGCGGTTGACCATCTTTATAAATGCAATCGCAGAAAATCTGGCATGCCGCGGGGTTTTTACTGGAAGCACATTGATTCCTGCACTCAGCTTCAGAGTTCCCCGGCACGATCTCATATAAATAGAAAGTACCGATGATCCTGAGTAGACAATCTCTGATTTTCAGGATTATAAGTCCAATAAATATCTGTCACAAATAGAGATTCTGCCTACTTGTAATAGTCCCATAACGCAACAAAAGTCCCTGTCTCCAACGTTGAAGTTAATTTAACCGGCCACCCGTCAGCGTTGTACTCATACTCGTAAAAACTTGGGTACAAAATTCCGTAACGATCGATGACAGTATTTTTTGTCCTGTTATTCGGATTAAAGTATTCATCAATATTAGTCGGAGAAATCAGCTTATAAAATGGGTTGGTTTTATTGTCGTATTCCCTGAGCTCAACCGCCGTACTGGCAAGTGTACCGTTATAATAATAGTCCTTTTCAATTTTTGTTACATTCCCCCCATCGTCCGTGATCAACCTGTCAATTGTAAACAATTCTTTAATGCCCCCGCTGCGCAGATATTCCATTTTCTTTGTTTTAATGAAACCTCTGCTATCATAGCTAAACGTGTGCACTGAGTTGTCTGTCCCTGATCCAGGACCTAATCTTTCTACCAGAACCTCGACAATCTGAGTCCCGCTGTATTTGAAAATATGTCTGAAAGATGGCTCCAGTGGATCTTTCCATCTGAGAGGAGGTGGTGCGGAAGCATTTAATGACAACACCAAGCCGTATAAATTAACGTAAATGAACAACGTAAACTGTGTTACGCTCCGCGCACTTTTGTTGAATCACGCCTCGACCATTGGATTTTCTGTAAATGGATACGGTTATATCGCCTTACCAAATAGTTATACTGGAAATCTTTACCAATATTCCCCGGCTAATGACGAGTGGAAGCCGATGGCGGCTCAAACAGACAATTACTTTGCACCACAAAATAGCTTTATACTCTTTGGAGACAACAATAAACTATATATCTATGACAGCGCAGAGGTATACCCGATGCTATTGGAAGCCGATGCATCGGTACTACAATAGAAGATTGCTAATCTAGCGATATTAACTTCCCATCTGGCAACAGCATACTGACTCGTACTTACCCTGTCTCCTGATTCATTAGTACATGTAAAACGGCGTAGCCCTCATGAGAACCAGAAATAAATAGAAAACACGAATAAATCCGCCATCTAAGGTTGTAAATGACAACTCATGTGATTTAATCTTTTGATGGCGGGTTAAAAAACACCTGCATATTGTCGCGATTGCACCTCACTTTTGTACCTCGCCTTCTTTAAATTTGGATGACAATTAAAGTAAGCGTACAATGAGAAAAGTAATAGCAGCAATCAATATGACCCTCGACGGATCTTGCGACCATACAGCAGGCATTCCGGATGAAGAAATACATCAACATTACACAGATCTGTTAAATAGTGGAGACACCATTCTATATGGAAGGATAACCTATCAACTGATGGAATTTTGGCGAACGATTTTAGAAAATCCTTCCGATAAAAAATCAATGAATGATTTTGCTGTTGCCATAGACAAAATTCCAAAAATTGTCTTTTCGCATGCGCTCAAAGATGTAGACTGGGACAGCGCAAGATTGTCAGATCAAGCTATTGAAGAAGAAGTTCTGGAACTCAAACAACAACCGGGTAAAGACATTTTAGTTGGCAGCCGGAGTTTAATTATACAGCTAATGAAACTTAATTTGCTTGATGAATTGCAGCTTTGCATTTACCCTGTTATATCGGGAACAGGTTTGCCATTATTTGAAAACATAAAAGACAGGACCCTTCTTAAACTCATAAATACTAAGACCTTTAGTGGTGGTGCTGTAATGCTTTACTACGGGCCGGGTGCTGGGTGATGCTTGCTCCGCTTGATCTAAAGCCATCAGCAGCTTATAAAAACGGGAGCGTAAATAAAGCGCCAAATTTGGTCCGCAAAACCTTCAGCGCCAGCGATACCTGAGTTTTTACAGTTTCATCACTAATTCCAAGTTGTATCGCAATCTGCTTATAAGAAAGCCCTGCAATTCTGCGCAGTTCAAATATCACCCGGTTACTACCAACGTTAATCACAAGAAAAATAGCTTATCTATCAGCCACCGCTGCTTCAATATCGGCTTTAATAAATTCCCAGTGCTTATCCAGAAGACAGATCGGATCAGGTTCGATATCTGCTTCAGTAAAATCTGCAAAGTTTTTAAGTATTGCCCCATCATCATGTGTCCATTCAAAACGTTGACGGTGGAATAATATCATGTCATCAATACTACAAGCACCAAGGAGTTCATGCAAGTCCCAAAAATCTTTTTTTCTTCCGCCTCTTTGTACAATATCCAGCTTCATCGCTACAATCTCCTCGACCGTAGCCATCCTTACGCCATCTTTTTCAATTAGATCCTGGAAGAAAGGATCCATAGAATAATATATGTCAATCTTGACTGCATTATTAACGTCAGTACCTATCATGTAGGATTTACCCATTCCCGCAATCCCTCCAAAAGTTCCTTTTACAAATCCAAAAGTACTTTTAAGAAACTCTTCTATGGCATCAAAATCGACACTACGATAAGGTGCGTCAGTAAAAAGATCAATACCAACTGACATTCTGTGTCCCAAATGTAAGCTCAAAGCTGTGCCACCTACCAGACGAAATTCACTCAACTCTTTAGCTTGCATTAACGTTAACAGGCTTTCTTTTAGGAGATCACTTACGGTATTCCAGTATAACATTATCTCATTTCTAAATGTGGCATGATAGGGAGACTATTTCCGGATATAGTAGAACGCCCTGTAACTTCTTTTATTCGCTCTTTGCCATAAAACCGGAAGATTTCCCTTTTTTCCTCGTCGTCCCCTCGCTGAAAAACTCTTTTAATAACATATTTATAATGTTGTTCCCAGTCAATCTTGTTAATATCAGTATCCCAAAAGAGCACCTTATTGATAATTGAAAAATCAGGGTGTACCAAAGCATTTTGCTTTTGCTTTTCTTTCCGGATATCATGATAAACTTGCAATATCATAAAAGTCCCTTCTTCGATATCCAGTGCCTTTTCAATCTTAAGGGCCAATGGAGTACTCATTCCTCGTTTACGCTTGATAATGGCATTGAGTGACTGTGGGTGCTCGCCAATAGAAAGCGCAAAAGGCCTTTGACTCAGCTTTCTTTTATTCAGCTCACGTTCAAATACCGCTCCCGGATGAATACCCTTAAATCTTTCGAACTCCTTTGTCATATACAAATGTAAACAATTTTGCTTACAAAAAACATCTGGTTACATATTCTGCTATCTCCTCATTACTCATCATCCAGCAAATCACCCTCAGGCTCGTTTTCATCCAGGTCAGCTGGATTATAAGGTACATATCGATGGATAGCTAACTAGGTATTTTTTGACATTCATTACGAACTTATTGATATTCCCTTTCCTTCAGTCAACCGGTAAATTTGTGTCATAAAACCTCATCATTATGGCAAATCAACAACATAAAAAAGTAGCGGGGATAGTAATCCCGGACAGCACCATTGCATCTCAGGCCACGGAGCTTTTGCTGGAGCATGGCACTGAGTTTATTTACAATCACTCCCTTAGGGTATTTTTATTTTCATCGCTAAATGCGCAGCGACGAAACCTCGTACATGACCCTGAATTACTGTATGTGGCTTCGGTATTTCATGATCTCGGGTTGGTTCCTCATTACAGCAGTGCAGATTTGAGGTTCGAAGTCGACGGTGCCAATGCTGCACTAGAATTTTTGAAGGGGCATGGGATTTCAGCCGAAAAATTACAGCTGGTATGGGACACTATTGCCTTACATACGACCATCGGCATCGCTGAACATAAAGAAAATGAGGTGGCGCTAATGTATAGCGGAGTCGGTTTAGACGTGATGGGAGAAGGCTATGAATACCTGAGCGATCATCACCGTGAAGAAATCGTCTCCGCCTTTCCACGTAATGATTTTAAGAATAAAATCATCCCGACATTCTTTGGCGGATTTGAACATAAAACTGAAACCACCTTTGGAAATATCAAGTCTGATGTTTGCGCGTTCATGATACCGAATTTCCAGCGTAAAAATTTTTGCGATTGTATCCTTCATTCCCCCTGGTCAGAATAATTATTCGATTGCAAATACTTAACTTTATCAACCAAGATCTATAAAGATGCATATTCCCCTGGAAGCCGATCTCGAAAACTCTTTTGCCATTCGTGCGATAGACCATAATATGGAAACGTCCAGCTGCCGGTTGAGCTATCATCGGATTATTCTGGTGGAAGAAGGTCAAGGATTGATGCACATCGACGACAAATACTATCCGCTCGCGGACAGGCAACTCTTTTTAATCTCAAAAGGACAGATTTTGGATCTAAATCCTGCCGGGATGATCAAGGGCCTGCAGATTTCTTTTGGTGATTGCTTTTGGGAGAGAGCACCCGCAAGCACAAACAATTGTAAGGCCGTTCTCTTTGATAGTCAGTCAGACAATCATTGCCTTGAATTGGATCAGGCCACAACTGACAGCTTGCTGGCTATCTTCTATTTATTAGAAGGAGAATTCCGTCAACCCGGCTACATCAATCAGCTGGATGCACTGGCTGCGTATTTGAAAGTGATCATGATCAAAATCGCCAACATAGCGGCTTCGTTTCAACCAGGATATGAGAATACTGAAAAGCAAATCTATCGAAGATTTCTAGCCTTAGTCGCCGGCAATGATCCCGGACATGATGTTGGTGTATATGCAAATAAACTGAACATCAGGCCGAGAAGATTAACAGAAATTTGCAAACGGTCTTCTGGCCGGTCTGCTAAAGAAATCATTAACGATCATCTGCTGGACGAAGCAAAACGATTCCTTCAATTTAGCAACGCCAGCGTAAAAGAAATTGCCTATCAGCTTAATTTTGCCAGTTCAGAGCAATTCAGCCATTTTTTTAAACGTAATCTGCATATAAATCCCAGTAGCTTCCGCTCAGCTGGGATTACGGGCTGAAGCACGCTATCGACCTGTGCCGTTCTGTTCGTTTCCGAATACTTCACGAAGTTTCTGATGAAGCCTTATCCCATATAGGTCTTTCGAGATCACCTTGCCCTGTGGATCGATGAGCAGGGTAAAGGGTACTCCAGATAAGTGAAAGTATGAAGCGATTTGGTTTTTCATTCCTTGAAGGTCAGACACCATGGTCCATGGCATGTGATCATCTTTAATGGCTTTTTTCCACTGTTCAGGTTCGTGGTCAAGGGAAATGCCGATGATGCTGAAATTTTTATCTTTAAAGGTATTGTATGCTTTCAGGACATTGGAATTTTCAGCGCGGCATGGGGCGCACCAGCTTGCCCAGAAGTCGAGAAAAACGTATCTGCCCCTGAACTCTGAGAATTTAACAGGCTTACCGTCAGGATCATTTTGTATAAAATCAGGTAGTTTAGCCCCAATTCTGCTCCTCTCGCTGATTGCCAGCCGTTCGGTGATGGCCTTTCCCTGGTCACTTGTCTTTACTTTCTTGCTCAGCAGGTTAAAGGCGATGACGGCATCATCATAGTCACCTGCTGCAGCTTTCTGAAGTGCCATCGATGTACTGATCACATGGTCGGGGTTAGCCTTTATGAATGCGTTTTCGCGTTCTGCCCAGATTATACTGACCTGGCTAAGGGCTTTTAAAAGGGTCATTTCCTGCACCCCTTTAGCGCCTTTCAGTCTTTCGTTAAGATCGCGCTTTTGTGCCCTGAGATCGTCAAAGGATTTATCAAGAGCCCGCGATTCGGCGTCGGTTTTGGACCCGTTCACGGTAATGCTGTCGATCCGCCCGGAAATGCTGATGTTTCCGGGTTCGATATAGAAAGGAAATGAATTTCCTGGGAGGAACAACATGGCTTTGCCAGGAGCAAGGCCGGTTTTTGACCAATTGAATTTACCGTCCAATACGTTGAGGGTATCGACTTCGAACGTTCCTGAACGCGAGTAAGCAAAGATAAGCTGTGTCTCCTTCATGTCAGTAAGATTTCCCTGAAGCGTAACGGTTTGTGCCATTGACGAACAAAAACAACCGATGAGCAATGTGAGCAGAGCGTATTTCATAAAAAGCATTTTTTAACAAGATACGGATTTGTCTGCAATGCCTGTGATAAATAGTATGAATCGTTTCAGCCTATCTTTCTGGTTAGCGCCACCAATTTTCTTTTCTTCAGCTTCTTATAAGCTAATCATTAAAATGAACTAAGCCATACGCTCAATAATACTTATAAAAACTCACTTCGCCCTGCCCCATTGAAGAACGGAGGACTAGAAAAGTCAATTCGAAAAATTATATGTAAATTCGATGTAGTGCATTTAACGCTTTGCCTGGATATTTATTCTTAATCTTAAAACTGCTGCCAGAAGACAATTTGCTAACATGAAATACAAATTACTTTTATTATTACTGCTCATGGCCTTCAGCATTAAGGCACAGAAAATCTCCCGACTGGACAAGGTTTCCTCAAATGACACCATTGCGCCCGGCCGAGCCATTATATGCGGGAGTTTTATACAGCGACTGGGTTTTAAAAGTGGCGGCTTCGCACAGGAAATATACATTGCAGACACAGCGACAAAGCAGATTTATGCATTCCGCGTCAAGCCAATTTTCAAATCAGAGAAGGATAATCTTTTCGCATATCACATCAAACCCGGCACATATGCGATACTAAAATATCAGTATTTGCAAAGCACCTGGTATGGCTCCAAGGATTTTCATGAACCTATCGTAAAAAGCAATGGCCCTTATTATATTTTCACAGTACCAGAAAATAGCTTAGTCAATTTAGGCATTTGGCATTTTGAAAAGCAACCAGGATCATTTGAAGATAGTTCACAAGAATTGACTGATAAACTGGCCCTTGAATTTAAAAACTTGAATATGAGTAATGCGGTCGTAGTACTTCCCAGATGAA
>NZ_DATHGC010000010.1:0-31908 GCF_035317785.1 Pedobacter sp.
TGCTGCTGCCGCTTTGAGCCAGCCCCGGTTCAATCTTCTGCCCAGCCCGGTCCGCGGAGCCGTTTCCGCCATTTGAATGGAGCGCTCAATTTTATTTTTTAACCTGGCATTAACAAGCTTATCTTCTTCAGAAGACAATCTGCTTACATAATCGTCACTGTTTTCGAAGACATTATAATAAGCCCTCAGGAATGCGATTTCCTCTTGAGTGGCCGTATGTTCCTGATACCTTTTTAAAATCTCCAAAAACTCTTTCTTTCCCAAATTTTTCATCCTGGTCAATTGATATAAAAATTCCCGCACTGAAACAGTGCATATAAGTAGAAGACTAACCAAACTCAAAATAGCCCAGTGGGAAATAAAAAAAATTCAAAGCCTGTAACGAAATCGATACAGGATAGTGCAGGTTGCCACAATAAAAGTGCTTTACTAATTTGGAGAACCAAATATAATTTACGGGGCAAATTGCATTCCTGCCGGGCGCAAGACCATGCCAAACACAAGAAATATGATGATTTCGGTTTTATCAGAATGTGAAGAAGACGAACAATTGCTCACACAACTTCGGGAAGGTGACAAATCCGCCTTTGACAAAATATATCTGAAATATTGGAAAGTGGTACTGGGCGCAACTTACAAAAGGGTAAAAGACATGGACAAATCTGAAGACATCGCCCAGGATATTTTTACCAGGCTTTGGATCCGGCGTGACGAAAACAATATCAAAAATCTGCGTGGTTACTTACTGACAGCAGTCAGAAATGGCTTCTTTACCCTGATGACAAAGGAAAACAGGTTCATCTCCATAGATGAAATATCTGCCGAACTGCAGGCAGATGCCTCAGGCGCTGACGGTAACCTGCTCTTCAAAGAGCTCATGAATGCCTATGAAGCGATGATCGAAGACCTGCCCAACCAGCAAAAAGCCATTTTCCGCATGCGCTATCAGCAGGAACTGAGTACAGATGAAATCGCACAGCAACTGGAACTGTCGCCAAAGACCGTCCGCAATCATTTAGGAAGGGCCATCAATACCCTTCGTACCGCAATTACGCTGGCCATCATCATGATGACCATTGGCCAATCCTAAAGCTTTCAAATAAAAAATCGTCCAACTGGGCTATTTTAAATTTGGCTAGTCTCCTTTCTACACGCACCCAATTGTTGAGTCTGTTACTTAAACTAAAAAATGAAAGCTATCCGGTTATTATTATTATTACTGACCTTTTTTGGAATCCAAGGTTTTGCACAGGATTTTTCAAATCCTCCGATGAGCTCAAGGCCCGGTGCATTTTGGTGCTGGCTGAATGGCAACATGACCACCACATCAATTACCAGAGATCTTGAAGAAATGAAGTCAAAAGGGACGAGCAGGGCAGAGATCTGGGATGTAGCAGCCGTAAACGGCACCATCCCTGCCGGCGGCCCATTTCTCGGTGACGAATCGGCAAAGCTGATCAAACATGCCATATCAGAAGGAAAGCGCCTCCAGATTAAGATAGGAATTATTGCTTCAAGCGGCTGGAATGCCGGCGGCTCCTGGGTAAAACCGGATTGGGCGTCCAAAGCCCTGTACTTTTCCGAAACGCAGCTGAATAGCAGCGAAAAAGTCTCCATTGAACTGCCCTTTCCCAAATTGCCGCCACATTGTCCGGTGACCGCAGAAAATATACCCGAATTCTATAAAGAAGTTGCCGTCCTTGCCATACCTTTCCATGCAGACAAAACCATAGCCCGCAGCAGTGACATCATTAATCTCAGCTCAAAATTCAGCAACGGAAAATTAACCTGGAAGGTGCCAAAAGGCAAATGGACCATCATCAGGTTTATCTGTTCCAATACAGGACAGTCACTTATCGTTCCCTCTCCCAATTCCAAAGGACTTTTTATTGACTTTCTGGATCCGGAAGCCACCAAAAGGCACCTGAAATACTTTATGGACCGTTTGGGAGTGACCCCGGAAAACTCGGCAGAAGGGGGACTCGCTTATTTTGAGTTCGACAGCATGGAACTTGAAAAAGGCACACCATGGACAGATGCCATGCCGGCTATCTTTAAAACCAGACAAGGATATCCCATCGAAAAATACCTTACAGTTTTTGCAGGCTGGAAAATTGAAGACCAGACAGACCGTTTTCTGTACGACTTTAAAAAAACGATCAGTGACCAGCTCATTTATAGCCATTATACCACAGGGACAGCGTTCCTGAAAAAATACAACGCCGAATTGGTGGCCGAATCAGGCGGTCCGGGACCTCCCGTATGGGAGACCTGTCCGGTTGATGCGTTAAAAGCACTGGGAAGCGTTTCTGTACCCCGGGGAGAATTCTGGATCAGGCACAGAAATATGTTTCTGATAAAAGAAGTAGCCAGTGCCGCGCACATATACGGCAAAAAGATGGTCGATGCCGAGTCGTTTACCACCTGGCGAAGATGGAAGGATTCTCCTTATGAAATGAAAAAGTATGCCGATCGCGCTTTTTGCGAAGGCTTAAACAACATTACCTTTCATACATTTGCCAGCACAACACCCGAAGATGGCTATCCCGGAAGAACCTACCATGCAGGCTCAGATGTCAACACGGCCACCACTTGGTGGAACAAATCAAAACCCTTTATGGATTATCTGTCCCGGTGCAGCTACCTGCTTCAGCAAGGGCTGTTTACTGCCGATGTATGCTATTATTACGGAGATCAGGCACCTAATTTTTTCCCGTTCTATCATAACGTACCTGAAAAACCAACCCTTCCCGGTTTGGAAAAGGGATATGACTTCGACGTGATCAACAGCGACGTCATAATCAGCAGGATGTCAGTTAAAGATGGCAGGCTGGTACTGCCTGACGGTATGAGTTACGCGGTCTTACTGCTTCCTGATCAGGCTTCAATGCCACTCTCAGTCCTGAGAAAGATTGAAAAACTAGTAAAAGACGGTGCTACAGTAATTGGTAACCCGCCAACCATTATTCCCGGACTGCACAATGCTGCTGAAGAAACGCTGAAACTTAATCAGCTTGCAGACAAATTATGGGGAGCAGCGACTGATAAGCAAACTAAATCCGGTACCTATGGAAAGGGGACAATATTTTGCGGGCTGTCCGCCACTGAAGTTCTGCAGCTAAAAGGCATTGAAAGAGATTTTATTTTCAACGGACCGTCAGAATTAGATTACATTCATCGCAGCACCGATTTTGGAGAAGTATACTTTATAAGGAACGAAAGTGACAACTGGGTGAAAGGCGAAGCAAGCTTCAGAATATTTGATAAAAATCCCAAATTATGGGATCCGGCAACAGGCACACGCGCTAACATTAAAACCTACACGGCAGGCAGAAAAACTACACAATTCACATTGGAACTTGCGCCACATGGATCTGTTTTTGTTGTTTTTAGCGACAAAAAGCAACATGAAACCAAAGCAGATTTATTCAGCACAACAAGCCAGCCCGCGCAGGAGATGCAGGGCCTATGGAAGCTTACTTTTCCAAAGGGCTGGGGTGCGCCGGAAGAGGTATTGCTTGAAGGATTAAAATCGTGGACAGAATTTAAGGATAAGGGCATCAAATACTTTTCGGGGACCGCGACTTATCACAAAACATTTTCCATAAAAGAAGAAATAGCCGGGAAAACCATTAGTATCGATCTTGGAGAAGTCAGGGATCTTGCAGAAGTTTTTATAAATGGAAAATCTGCGGGAATATTATGGAAAAAGCCTTTTTCAGCAGACATTACCAAACTGGTAAGGCCGGGAGACAATAGCTTAACCGTAGAAGTTGTAAACCTTTGGGTAAACCGCCTGACCGGAGATATGTTATCTGAGCCAAAAGACCGTTTCACCCGAACAAACCAGCCATATATGAAGGGTGAGATATGGCCTGGCGGAGATGAAACATTTCGCATTCAGACCTCAGGCTTATTGGGTCCTGTAAAACTTTTTTATGCCAAATAATTTCTGAAATGACGCAATCCTTTATCGTCCAAATCGCCCCCTGATAAAGTCCATTTTACACCTCCTTTCTGAATTTTCCTTTTTATATTTTTGATATTGAAGCATTTGATAAATAAAAGAGAAGAAAATCATCTAACTAAAAAATATTGAACTATGAAAAATGAAGATTTTACAACAACCATTTTAATTGAAGCAACAGGACAGGAAGTTTTTGATGCCGTTAATAACGTACGTGGCTGGTGGTCTGAAAATATAGACGGAGATACGGACAAGCTCAATAGCGAATTTAACTATCATTATCAGGACGTACATCGTGCCAAAATGAGGATCACCGAATTTGTTCCAAATAAAAAAGTGGTCTGGCATGTACTGGATAATTATTTCAAATTTACCGAAGATGAGCGTGAATGGATAGACACCAATGTAATATTTGAAATCTCTGAAAAAGACGGCAAAGCACAATTGCAGTTTACACACGAAGGATTAGTTCCTGATTATGAATGTTATAATGTTTGTCACGATGCATGGACACATTATATTCAGGACAGTTTGAAAAATCTTATCCTGACAGGTAAAGGCAGCCCAACACCTAAAAGTACCGAAGAAACAGCGTCGCCCGAGAAACACGATTCAACACCACAAATGACTACGAAAAGTATCTGTCACAGGCTGCTCATCGAGGCACCTGTCGAAAAAGTTTATGAAGCCATAACCACACAGAAGGGTCTGGCAGCATGGTGGACTCCGGAAACAACAGCAAAACCAGAAACAGGCAGTATTTCAAGATTTTCATTTGGACCGGACTATTATAAAGAAATGAAGATAGAAGAACTGAAACCATACAGCAGCGTGAAATGGCTTTGCATTAAAGCCTATGAAGAGTGGGTTGGCACTACGCTTACTTTTGAACTGGAACCACACCGTAAAGGATCAACACTATACTTTCATCATGATGGATGGGCGGCATACACACCAGAATTTGCCGGGTGCAGTTACGACTGGGCACTTTTTTTCAGGAGCCTCAAATTTTATTGCGAAACAGGCAAAGGATTTCCATACCCGGATTTTAACAAATAACAGCTGCCGTCATATAACAATGGCTGTATGCCTATCCGGGCAATACAGCCATTAAACAAACTTAAATTCCGGTAAACCAATACCAGCATTTATTAATAACTATAAGACACGGCAAACAATTAATATACCTATCGCCCTAACAATGCGCTGATCCGTCTTTCAAAATCCGCTTTATAATCCAGGTGATACTGCCCGGTAGCCGGACCATAAAATGAGGTATTGATCTCATTGACCACTCCATTTTTATCAAGAATGATACTGGTTGGAAAAACTTTAATTTCTGTCAGTTGCGGCAATGTCTTTTCAGTACGCGCGGTGTCGCCAACCGCAACACCAGTGATCAGCATTGGATATTGCACTTTAAACTGCTGCTGGAATTTGCGCAGGCTTTTTCTGGACCTGTCTTCATCTGTAGTGAGTTCATAAGCCAGCGCAATAACTTCAACGCCGCGGCCCTTATTCTTTTGGTAGTACGCACTTAAAAAAGCCATCTCATCCATACAATTCGGACACCAGGATCCCATCAGCTGCACAACCACCACTTTATTCCTGTACCGTTCACTTGGCAATGAAACCGTATTTCCGTCCAGATCTTTAAAACTAAAATTCAGCTTCCCGTCACTACCCGCCTTCACCGCAGTTACCGGAGCGGTTAATTTAACGTTTGCATCTTTGCGGGCGGTGAAACGCTCAGGCACAGACGCGCTGCTGTAAAAATACCCATTGATCGTGTCTCCGCTAATTTCAGCTGCAAACAAAAGCGCATGAATCCCGTCAAATGTAGAGAGGAACAAAGAATCACCTTTCACGATCCCATCCAAATAGCGGTAATCTCCAGCCGGAGTCAGCACAGAACCAGTAACCGAATTTCCATTCTGTACAAACTCTCCCACAGCAGGGCGTTTGGTCTGATTGGCCCTGGTAAATTCGATACTCCATTTTCCCCCTGCCTGCCGGGCCTCCCCTTGCTTATTATTTGGGAAACGGCTTTTTCCCTTTGTCGCCGCAAAAGGGATGATAAGATCTTTAGCCGCACCTCCTTTTATCCAGACCCCGTTCAGGCTGTCTTTTGTGATTGCCTTTAACCTGAAATAAGATTCAAAAACAGGCATCCTGATCAGAATGGAATCTCCTGAGACTACAATATTTTCTGTTTTCATCCGCTCGGTCCCATTTAGGATATAACAGACCAGGCTACCACCCTCAGGTTTAAAATCGAGGCCAAAAGGAATTTGAAATCCGTCTCCGCGCAATAAAATTGCCGTCCATTTCCCCGGTTTCAAATCGACCTGAGCCGAAGCAGAAAAGAAGGACAGCATGATGATTCCAAGGATACTATATAATATTTTAGCCATAACCAATAATTTTGAATTTATCTTTTTTATTGAGCCAGCTTAGCGCTGCCAGATTTTCTTTACCATCTGCTCCACATTAACCCCGATGGGGCAGTCTTTCGAACGAATGTTGCCCCGATAACGCGTAGGCGGGCTTCCACGCCCCAGCGATACGATTCTTGAAATGGGCATTTGAAGCCACCCTGTAAGGTCATGCGCGGTCACCCAGTCATAGGCATAACGCAACCAGGCATTTCTTTGCTTTTCAGGCAGCAGATAAAACCAGGTGACCTCGTCATATCCCCAAATAAAATGTGAAGCTGTGTCCGCCACTCCCGGTTTCTGACTGATGCCAAAATTGTCAAATTCTACCAGGTAGGGCAAAGACTCACATTTCCATCCGCTCGGTGTAATACAACCTTTGCTTCGCTGGAAAATAGCATCCAGATAACCAACCTGCAACACACCCTCCATTGGCTTCTCCGGAATCTCCTTTATACGAAGGGGAAAAGAATTGAAATCGAGTATACTTTTACCATCAACCACCATTCCACCCTGGGGCGTGTGCGCATCCAGCAATACCCAGTGATGCGGAGTATGCGTTCTGGCATAATTCCGTACTTTCTGAATAAACGCATTCCAGACCTGCAGGCCGGGATCATTCATTCCCATTAAAGCCACCTGACCAAGATGCAGGGCCTCACAGCCCAGATTCATATATACACCACAAAGATACATCAGCCAAAGCTGTGCTTCAGGTCTCGTGATGTCCGGCACACTGCTGCCCTTTCCCCAATGGTTCACGAACTTACCTTTAGTATTCAGCATATCTTCATAACGAAAATTGCGCGCTTCCACCTTACGGTCTAAAGCAATAAACACCCAGTCAGGCACAGAAAGTTGGCTTACCTGCCCGGTCATCGCTTCGAATACTGCAGCCTGAAAGATCACCTCAGGATCTTTGCTGTGTACCTCTTTAATCAATGCCATTGCCTGGTTCAAAAAATCAGGATTGCCCAGTGTAGCCTCATTGCCCCAACGGTATATCGCACGACCAATGAATTTAGCACCAATATTGCGGATCAGTCTGACATCATCTTTTTTATAAGGATATGGGCCATCATTAGCATAGGGATCCACAGCCAAAAATTCGGCCATGGTCACTGCACGCTTTAGATAGTATTTTAGACGCTCCCGGGAGATTCCGGTGCTGTCAAACTCCTGCGCTTGCACAGCTGCCGAACAAAACAATAAAACAATAAGTATAAATTTAGAGATACGTTCCATAGTAGAATCAGATCGGTTAGCTTTTTTTATTTTAAATACTAAGCTAGTATTTTTTGTCGGCTACTTCCATATTATCCCTACTGCTTTTCCAGTTTCATGATGCAGCGGACGGATCGGCTGATACCCATGATCAATGATTTCCTGGATTCCGAACTTAATTCAACGCCTCCTACATTTTAGGAGCCTGCATCTTCGCAGAACCCATAAAGAAGATCTAAAAAAATTGGCGCAATCACATGCTCAGCCCTACTAAAAGGCATGCTTAGAGCATATCTCCGGAGAAACCGAATTCAGGAACCTTAATATTTGATCAAAAACCCTTTCAAATGCTCAAAAAATAGGTTTTTAAACTATTTTAAACGACCACATCATCATGTGATAGTCAAAGTTTTGGCATACAATATCTTAAGTGAATATTTGTATCAGCAAAACGTAAGAAATATAATTAACTGAATTTTATAAAAAACAAATACAAAATCTCGTCATTAAAATGAAAAAAAACCTATTCACCATTATGGCCATAGTAGCTGTGGCCTTTGGATTAAGCAATGCTGCAAAAGCGCAGACTCAAATTAAACAGGTTACTGTTAACGTAGAATTGAAAGATGTAATCGGCATTGGCCCTGACGGCCCTTCGGGAAGTTCAGTAGTTGATTTCCTATACGAAACAGCTAACGACTACAACAACGACAAAACCGTTACCATCCCTAACCAATTCAACGTAACCAGTACAAAAGCTTACAACATCCTTGTTAAAGGAAGCGGAGATTTTATAGGCCAGACTACTGCCGCCACAACACTTCCTTTGAACATCCTTAAAGTGAGCGCAAGAACAGCAGGAGGCAGCAGCTTTGGAAACGAGGTGACCCCAACGACTATTGATCAGAATGTGATTACTGGTGCTGCAGCTACACTTAGCCAAAGCTTTGATGTACTGTACAAAATCGAGAAAAACATCGACTTGTTAACAAAAGAAAAACAAAAATACAGCACCCAGCTTACTTATTCCATTACTGCACAATAATAAGCAGGCTTAAATAAAGGCAGGGATTATGTTTATATTGCATAATCTCTGCTTTTTCATTTTAAAAAAACTTTAGAATGAACATCATAAGCTTAAGACAAAACTAAATAAGTTTAAGATCGTTCATAAAAATAAAATGTGTTTCCAGATGAAAATCATGATTAAGTTTCGGGTTATACTATTGATGCTGGCAGGTTCTTTTTTTTACCAGCAGGCCTCTGCTCAGGCGCTATCCTTTTCCCCTACGCGGGTATATTTTAAAGGGAATCCCGGTGAGACGGTAAGTGAGATCATAACGATTCACAATTCAAGCGCTGAGCCCTATGAATTCATTATCAGTCTTAAAGACTGGAACCGCGATTCCATAGGAATCAAGGAATATTCCCCAATGGGAACATTGCCGAATTCGAATGCCAAAGGCATTACCCTGCCCGGTACAAATTTCCAACTGAACCCAAAGGAGAAGAAAAGCTTTACGGTAAGTATGGTCATTCCTAAAGCCGGGAACTCGGTTTCTACCAACAGTATGCTGTTCTTTACCCAAACCAATGCAAAGGCACCCAATATGGAGGGGAACGCTGGGATCGGGGTTAAAGTAAGTTTGGAATTAGGCGTACAGTTATTCTACATTCCTGCTGATGCCAAAAAAGGAGAGTTGAAGTTCCTTGCCTTTGAGCAGCAAAGCACTACTGTCGAGCAAAAACAGGCAGAACAGCTGGCAGTGAAGTTTGAAAATACCGGTGAGATACCTAAAGATGGTTTCATCAGGTTCGAGCTGACCAACAAACAAACAGGCGAAGAAATTAAGCTTAAACCTATCCCTATTGCCATTATGCCCCTGGACCATCAATGGGCTTATTGTGCACTGCCATATGCCCTTGTGCCCGGAGAATACCTGGCTGTGGCTATTTTGGATGCCGGAGGCAACAACGATTTAAAGGTAGCAGAAAAGGATATCCATGTTAAAAGGTAGTTGCATTTATTTTTTTTTGATGGCTTTGGCTTATACTTCGTTAGCACAAAATCCAACATTCACCATCAATGAAGCTGCTTTAGCTGCCGGACAGGTAACGATTGATGCCAGCGGATATAATTATAATAAAGGATTATTAAGTCTTTTGCCGGGGGTTCAGGTAAAAAGTAATTCTACCAATTTAACTGCTGCTGCTCCAAACACTAATACCATACCAGTAACGCGTTTTACCGCAGTAGCGATAAAAGATGGCAGCATTGGCACCATTGTAACATTAAGTACAGCAAATCAAATAATTACCAATTCTGGCCTCTTGGGATTATTGAATCTTGGGGGCGGAGATTTTTCAGTTCGATATGCTGCTTCTAATCTTTCGTCTTTTCCATGGCAGGCCGGAAACTATTCTACAATCTTAGCTTACTCGATGACTGGTCTTGGTCTATTCACTTCCTTAACTCCGGCATCAGTAACTTTATCCGTAAACGTCCCTGCCTTTATTACTCCATTAAATGAACCGGGAGATATAGAATTATTGGTAGATAATCTTAATTACTTTAGGACTACTCAACTATCAATAGATAAAGCAATTTCACATCGATACACCGTGCCTTTGTTGCTGAGCCTAAAAAGCAATGCAGCTTATTTTACCTTTAGCAATGGCCACAATGGTGTAACACCTCCTCAAATCAATGTCAACCTCGTAAATGCCAGGATAACAGCTCCTGTTCAAAATCCATTAATCTCATTAAGCAATACCTCACAACAACTTTATTCGGGAACAGTTCCGGCTGGAAATACAACAGCAAATACTGCCTTGTTTTCTATTTCTTCAGCCAATTTACTCACCGGTTTTATCAATAAAGGGACTTATGCGACTACACTAAATCTGGAAGCGAAAGATGCCAGTGGCATTTACCCTGCCGCTACACGCAACAAAACATTAAATCTAAAGGTGACTGTTAATGATTTATCGGAACTGGCGATCAACACCTCCACCATAAATTTGAAATACATTACCGCCGAAAATTACAGGAATGGAGTAGCTGCTGATGTAGTTAATCATTTGGTTGTTAGCAAAACAACACCATACGACATTACCGTTAAATCAGATAATGCCAATTTTACACTTGGTGCCAATACCATTCCAGTAAGCGTACTGAGCATTGGCCCATCAAATGGGCAAACGGGTGTTAACACCATTAATTCTCTTTCTACTCAACCACAAATGCTTGTGAATGCAGGCTCACCTGCGATCGACAGAAACATCAGTTTGAGGTATTTTATTCCGGCATCCAAAACAGTAAACCTGTTAAACAAACAGGCCGGTACTTACACTACTAATGTAACTTATACTTTAACTGCACATTAGGAATTTTTACTGAATTGGACTTTCAACAGGAAAGCTAGTTGAATTTAGTGACCTCCACCTTCCGCTGAGTATACTTGTATTTAAACTCCAGATCTGTGACCTGACTGCGTTTCACTTCCACACTTTCATTTGGATTTAGAATGGAATACGGCATTCCTTCAGTATCTACCGAAACAATGTATTTACTTTCAGGAAGATAAAAGTTAAACATACCATCCTCATTGGTAAGAGTACTGAAAGTTTTACCATTTTCTGCTATAGCTTTTATTCTCAAACCAGCAATAGACGGAGCACCATCATTATATTTATCAGCTATATAAGCTAATCTTCCGGTTAACCTTTCTGTTTTAACCAAAGGGATTTCAAGTTTTACATTTTTATTCAGGTACACTTCCGTTGTTTGTTCCAGGCTCCAGTTCTTATTGTTCACGATGGATACGGCATATAGCTTATTTTGAGCACCGGTAAACACCACCGCACCTTTAGAATTGGTAATGGCGGCCAACCCCTCTACTTTCACCAAAATATCCGGGGCAAAAGGCTCACTATTGTCACGATAACCATTGCCATTAAGGTCTTCAAAATAAATAAGTTCCATTTTTTTATCGCCATTTTTATCATTGCCGCCAAAACGTTTCTCTATCCCAATTCTGAATTGTTTATTGTCAAATCTGTAGACGTTCTCTCTGGTGTTTGACAATTGTGTTTCAGGTCCTACTGCAGGGTTATATTCGTTAGCAGCCTTACGCATGTTAAGACCATAAAAAATATCTGCGGATAATGTCCAGTCACCTTTGATGCGCCATCTTACATTACTGGTGAACGAATAATTTTCACTACGGTTAAAACCAAAATAATTGTACATCGCATTGGCATTAACGACCACACTTTGCTTTAACAATGCGAAGCTGGTATTTGGGCCAAATGAATAGATATAATATTTCGGATTACTTGAAACCGCTAAAGCATCAGAAAGGTAATAGCTGTTAAATTGAGCAAAGCCTGTAAAGCCCAGTATCCTGTTTCTATAGTTAGCGGTCATTCTTGAAGAGAAAAATGGAGCAGGAGGTATTTGGGATGTATTTTGAAAAGTGTATCCATTATCTGCTTCAAAAGAAAAATCGTGATTAGCGTTATTGTAATTGATATTAAATTTGCTGCGGATAGATGACGACCGCCAGGTATCTGAAGCAGGTGCCTCCATGTGCTGACCGAAGTAATAAGGCCTGATGTTAATTGACCATTGTCCTATGCGGTTCCCGTAACCCAATTCATAGGTCGTATTTCCATAATTATTTGTAACAGGTAAAAGAGAGTTATTCAGGGAGGACAATTCTTTAGGTTTATTATTCATCAGATTGAACCTGGCACTGATGTTCTCATATTGGCCCAAATTCATCAAAGCCTTATTTTCAAGCTGGAGCAAACCTTTTCTTAAACCTCCATAATATGGGGTAGAATAATAGTTGTTACTATAAAAATTAAACCTTTTGCCATTCAGGTTATAATTGACCCCAAATGCTCCGCCATTCTTAGGCTGGCTATCATTTCCCTTTAAATCCTGAACACTGTATCCTGCCTCAAGCCCAATATTCTGTCTGTCATCCAGCGAGATATTGTTTGTCCCTGATAATAAAGTAGTATTTGATTTAGTCAACAAATTGCTATTATGCAATAACACTAAACTTTTATTGTCGCTTACAGCGTTGTTTTCTTTAAAAGACACCGCAAAGGTATTACCCTGACTAGCGGAATTAAAATCAGAAAACAGCAGGTAATCGTTTTCTATGCCATAAACACTTAATGAGCGTTTATCATCAATATTAACGGTCCCCTTTACTCCCCTGCCATTCAAATTAAAATCTAATGATTCATAAATATTTCCAGCCTTTATACCTACACCTTTATGACTATAGTCAATAAAACTATCATAGATATTAACTCCCTTTTGATTGGGATTATTAAAGTAATCCACATTTAGCTGGTAATTCAGGTGATGATCATTGGCTAAATCATATTTGCCATTTCCCTGAAACTGATACATAGACAATGAATTATCTACACTCATGTAACGAAGCGCTACAGTATTGGGTCTATTCTGATAAAATGGTGTTTGATTCAATGACAGTCTCCTGTCACTCGAAACGCTCATTATCCTCAAACGTTTTAAAGTGATCACATTACCACTCACATCCAGCGCACGGATGGTCACCGCAAAATCAGCGGGCGTCCTGTTATTTAATTTATTCTTAGCAATAAAAGGTATTGTTTCCTGTGAGCCGGGCTCAATGGTCATGCTGGTTCTTTCACCTATAAAATCCAGACCGTCCGGTATTTCTACAAGCTCCAATCTGAAATTAATTGGAATTAAACCATTGTTAAAAATTCTCACCATCACTCTGGCCTGATTAGTTACCTGGTTCAAATAAACTTCCTGCTGATCAGTATCTATCACCAAACTCTGGATATTTTCTAACTGTGCATAAAAGCTCGCAGACGGCTGAACGGTAATCTTATTCCGGGAATCTTTTAGCTGAATATATATATCCTGAAGATTTTTATGGATTGTAAGACGATCAGCCATGTATTTTAAGGGAAACCATTTTTTTTGTCCTGCTCCAATTGTTATAGAATCAGGCAATTTCAGCAACCCTATTTTTTGAAGTTCAGATTGAACGAGAGTTACAGGCGAATTACTTGTGTTTTCTATCCAGAGCACATTTGTAAAAGTTTCTCCTGAATTTACAGCAACAGTATCCAATTTAAAGCCATAAGAAATACCTATGCTTGTTTGTGCCTTCACATTTACTGATAAAAGTGAAAACAATATACAAAGCGTTAGCCCCTTGATAACCGAAAAGATAAACCCGTTGTAGGGATGCATATAACACATTATTCTTTCTGTATACAAAGATTGTGTTTATATATCCCATCAGTGCTTTTGGGCAATCACATAAAGATGTGGTTTATGAAAATTAATATTTGAGCATAGCGATTAATTCACCCTTGCTATTGATGTTCAGTTTTTTATAGATGTTCTTGATGTGTTCCCTAACGGTATCAATAGATATCCCACACTTATAGCCGATTAGCTTATAGCTGAGTCCTTCTACAATCCCCCCTACAATTTCCTGCTGCCTTAAGGTAAGGTCGTCCAGCATGTTATTCTTATTTCTAATGTGATCGAATACTTTCCTCGCCATTGCAGGACTTAGGTAGGATCCTCCTTCCAATACATTGGTAATCACATTAACCAGCTCCTGTTGGGATAATCCTTTAGTAATATAACCTTTGGCACCTGCCTGAATGCACTTCATAACAGTATCCTTTTCATCTACTTCAGTTGCCATAATGATCAGGCTATCTGGAAAGCTGCGATAAAGTAAAGGGATGCCTTCCAATCCATTCATACCAGGCATATTGATGTCAAGTAATATGATATCGGGTTCCTTAATCGATGATAAGTCTAATTCTTCAAAATTTTGCAGAGAATCTAACTCTAACACGATCTCGAAGGTTGCTCCAGTATAGCTGGAAAGCAAGACCTTCAAAACGTTCCTGACCATATCGTTATCATCTATAATAGCAATCTTAATATAATCGAAATAGGGCATAGTGTTTTTGGTAAACGTACGTCAAAAATAAGTCCAATTTAAAAAAAAACAAACTAAAGGCTGTATAAGGCACTCCTGCCACCTGCCTCGATGCTGCCTGTTAGTTCATATTGTACCCCAGGCCTGCTTAAAGGAGCATTTTGCCTGGAAATGTCAATCCAGAAGATCCTGTAAATTTATTCCCCGGGTTTTTATGGAAAAAAGGCAATCAGAACATCTTCCACATATAATCGTTATACTACTTAAAAACATCAATACATCAATTAATGAAAGCTCAACATCTCCTTTTAGTTTCCGCATTTGTATTCAGCATTTTAATTTTCTCTTGCCAGCAAGAAAAGCCAAAAGAAAAAGTAATCAACCAAAAAATGACCACTTGGTACCGCGCAATCTCAGGAAAAGATACCGCCTGGTTATCCATCGATACGTCAAATAAAATCATCAACGGACTGCTGACCTTTAATTATGCAGATAAAAAAGAAAGATATGAAGGTAAATTCAAAGGTGAAATGTATGGCGATACCCTAAAAGGTCACTACGATTTTAAAATCAACAAAGCCGAAAAATGGAACCGTAATCCAGTTGCTTTTCTAAAAAAAGACGGCAAATTGACCATGGGCGTTGGTCAGTTCATGCTGGTCATGGGCTCTGCACACTTCGATGACAGGGTGCCGATTGACTACGATAAGGGTAGATTTGTTTTCGCGGAACAAAATGATCTCTAATGAAATCATAAGCCGTCATTCTGGCAAAATATGGGTAGAGAGCGAAGTTGGAACCGGTAATACATTTTATTGTCTCTTACCCAAATTACCCCTTCACCGTCACGGAAAAAATAATTGAGCTTCCTGGTTTTACCCAAACAGCTTTCTTAGCAATCGTCTTTCCCTTATCATCAAGAAACCTCGGCCGCCATAAGATTTTTCTTTTCCCGCTATTTGTAAGCGTTGTTTTTTTATTTCCTTCATGTTTTACGGTGATCAATGTTTTTAATACAGGCAAGCCTTTTAATTCACAAGTCGCCGTAGCTTTTCCGCGGTATAATGTGGTTACCTGATCGATTCGTGCATCAGCTTCAACACCCATCAACCCTTCCGCAAAGCCTTTGATTACTCCAAAGGAAACTTCAGGATACTCTCTCCGGCTTGTTGCCGGGTCGGTCAGATGCAGCATGTAGCCGCAGGCCTTTTCCGACTGCCCGTTCTGGTACATGATCAATGGAAAGTACGACAGGTTTTCAATATTCCAGTCTTTCGACAATAAATGTTGTATGGTCTTTTCTTTACGCGCACCCTCTTTCAGCGCATCAAACCAAAGCAGAAAAGTCTCCCCTTCTTCCATGCCAAACTTGTGGTCATTCGAATAAAAAGTATGGTACCGGGAAACACTGTCATTCCACCAAAAAGCATCAATGCTTTTCTGATAACCGGCAGCCTTTTCTTTGAACAGCTTTGCTTTATCGTGCTGACCCTTTACTTCCAGAATCGAAGCATAAGACATCAGCCCTCTGTAGATTGCCCCAACCAGGTCAACACCCATTTTAATGTTGGGAACACCTTCAGAATAAGAAGGTAAACCACGGCATCTGTGAAAAGCATCCTCATTGTTAAAAGGCACAGGCGGGTTTGGATGGGTCGGACGGCTCAGCAATGAATCGGCCTGCAACACCCAGCGGTCAATATAATCAGTAACCGATTTTTCATAAAAATTCTCAAAACCCGCACCGTTAATGTATTCTTCATCGCCTGTCCATAAATACAGCTTCCAGCCGGCATTCAAAATGTCAAAGTTCGCATTCAGGTTATACCAGAACTCCTTATCATTCCGGTAGTCCTCTATCGCAGGTTTGCCAAAATGATTGATCTCCCAGTAAGAGCACCAGTCTTTGGACTCCGATATGTTATTGACAAAAAGCCTGAACATATTTTTATTCTCCTTGCCCAGGCCCAGGATCTCACCTCCGATACTCTGATGTGCCACGTCCCGCATACAAAATGCCGATCTGGGGGGCAACGCAGATTCATACCATGGACCAACAGGGTCACCGGGTTTTCCTTTATAGCTCAGGGCCATTTCTTTTGCCCTGTTAAACGCGGTCTGCAGCGCCGCATCTGATGATTCAAAAGTTACTCCCCCGTTCTGGGCATATATGCTCCCGCAGAAGCAAAGAAAAACATAGAGCAAAAGTGGTCTTTTCATAAGATTAATGTAAGTTAAATTATTGAACACAAACGTTCATGCCTCGCTGGTTGTAAATTTACTTGTAATTTGGGTTTTGTTCAATAGACGGGTTCTTTTATATTTCTGTCCTCGGTATCGGATAATAATAAAAGCATCATGTATAGTTATTATGGATCGCTACTCTTCTTAAACCAATTCGACGAATTGCTGTTAATAGGGAATAAGTAAGTAAAACGAATAAAAAACATAGACATGAGAAAAATAACAGTTTTATCAATGATCACATTGGATGGTGTAATACAAGCACCTGGCGGACCCGGGGAAGACACATCAGCCGGTTTCAAATATGGCGGCTGGGTTGCACCGTATGGTGACGAAGAGGGTGGCAAGGTCGTGCGAAAAGAGTTGAACCAGCCTGCAGATTATCTTTTGGGCAGAAAAACATTTGAGATCTGGGAAGCATACTGGCCTGAACATGCAGACATTTGGCCTCGCATCAATGAAGGCATGAAATATGTATTGTCCAGTACCCTGAAAAAGTCAGACTGGAAAAACTCAGTATTCCTCGAAAGTTTGACAGCTATTGAAAAGCTCAAAAATTCAGAAGGCCCTGACATCCAGGTCTGGGGCAGCAGTAAACTTATTCAGCTGTTACTGGAGAATGATTTAGTGGACGAACTCTGCCTCAAAATTTACCCCCTGACCCTTGGTGAAGGGAAAAAGTTGTTTATCAATGGTGCGATTCCGGCGGCTTTTACATTAATGGAGTGTTTGGCTACGCCAAGTGGAGTGATTATTGCCTATTACAAACGAGCCGGAGAGGTTAAGACAGGTACCGCCTGAGCTTGATTTCCATCCGCTTAACTCAAAGGAGAAGTCCACCAATTCTTCCGCCCTGCCACGATAAAAGCGAGTGCAAAAAACAAGTGAGTAATAACAAATATTTTTGTTGCAGGCCGGGCCTCATGTAAAAGGCCCCAGACATCGAGTGCAGCAATCACTCCGAAGCCCACAATATTACCTAAAACAATTGCATTTCTTGCTTTCGAAGGCCCTTCATTCCGTACCGTCCAGTCAAGTATTGCGATGCCCAATAAAGGGCTTCCAAAAACCCGGAGATACGTAATCAACTCAGGAGAAGGATTAGAAGGAACTGCTCCCACACCAAAAACCTCCGGTATTAGAATAAAACCAAGGCCCGCTACTGCCAGGTAGACCGATGCCATTATAAACAAAATTTTGAGTTTCATAATAACAGTATAACCGCTGCGCTTCCGTTTTGTTTCGCTGGTGCGCTTGTCATAAACTCATAAAGGCCAATAACCGTGTGCTCTACACCTACCAGGGGTAATTGACAATGTCAATTATCCTCTCAGGGATTAGCAAAATATCATTCCTTTTTTCTTTTTTTCTCATTTAAGACGATCACACCAAATTGCGCCGTATGTCCATAAATATGCTCTGACATATCGAATCTGATTGTCACATCGCTAAAGTCTTTAAAATTGTATTTATATAAGCTGTCGACTTTTACGATGGAATCCCTTAAAATAACAAACGCTGTCTTACTTTTGGTTTGAATCTCAAGGTCATTTGCTCTTTTATCAATTACCGAATGAATTCCCTTAATGAATTTTACCAACGAACTATCTTGCTGTGCAATGCATGTATTAAAAGACAGGCCAACTACAATAATCATTATCAAACTTACTTTCATCCAAAAAAAAATTATGTTAACAAAAATATCAAACCAAACTCCTCGTCGTATGCTCATCAACCGCAATGGCTATTCGTGCTAAATGTAATAAATACTCTCTATTACTGAGGCTTTCTTTGAGAAATTACTCCGACAGCACCATCGCTGGCTCCGCTTTAGGATTGGCAACCTCAGCTTTGTCCCTCCATTTTACCCGCAGCACGAGTATGAGTACACCAGCAATCAATACGCTGTATGCCACCCCCAACCAGAACTGGCTGGATATCGTGATGGAACTGACCACACCATAGCTCAGTGCAGAAGTAAATATAATGTATCCACCTCCCGCAAGCCCATTGGCAAGCCCGCCATGATGAGAGAAGCGGGTCATGCAATACGCCAGCATACCGTTGAAAATAAAACCGGCGAGCGAATGCAGGAGAATTACGTAAGCCATCAAGGTATACAAACTTTGCGTACGGAATGTGACTACCATCAGCGTTATTGCCACAATGATCTGTAGTCCGATCGACAAGAGCATTTTTTTGAACAAAGGCCTGGAAATGAAAATTTTTGAAATCGTACCCCCGGCCAGGACCGCCAGTCCCGACAGCAGGGAGCAATTGCCGGTAACCGTAGGCGGATAATGCAGCAATGTTTCGATAATAAAAGGGCTGGCCATATTATAGACCATCAGCATACCATAAGACAAGCCCAGAATGAGCAGGCCAGCGGTAAAATCAGATGCCCGCAACATGGACCAGTACGTTTTTCCAATGGTCTTGTAATTGAAGGATGACCTGACTTTGAGGGTCTCTCCGCTAAAGATCAGTTCAAGAATAAAAAACACAAGACCGAACAGCGCAAGGAAATAAAAATTTGACTGCCAGCCGAAATGCGTTTGCAGATAACCGCCCAAAAAAGGGGCAATGATCGGCGCTGACGCCCAGATTACCGAAAACAAGCTGGCGAAACTTTTCAGCTTCTCACCCGTGTACAGATCAAAAAAGAAGGCCCTTTTGCTGACAATGACAATGGCCGCCGCAATACCCTGCAGCGCGCGCATCGCGTAAATAACATATAGGCTGCCAGTATTTGCGATGACGATGCTGGTCACTATAAAGCCGGCCAGGCCAACGAGATTTGGCAGATAACGCCCGTAACTGTCTAAAATACCACCAATCAGCAGCTGCCCCAATCCGTAAGTAATGAGGAAAATTGACAAAGTAAGCTGCACAGACGACTGATCAGTATGCAGTTTCGCTGCCATATCCGGCAGCGAAGGTATGTAAACATCCAGTGCAAAGCCGGATATGGGTATAATGGCAAAGGCGAGCAATGTGCCTATTCCCTGGTTAGATTCTTTCAATGCTTTCATATTTCGCTCGATGGATTTACGACGCAAAATTAATGCGGATTTCATCCACTTTGGTAAGACGAATCAAATGAATGATTATACAAATCAAACATTCAATTGCAAAGAGCGCTCTTCTTGCCTGAAAAGCAAAGGTGTGGTAAGGGTATGCTGTTTGAAGTACTTGTTAAAGTGCGAGGGATAGAGAAAGCCCAGACTATAAGCAATTTCGGCTGCATCCCAGTCGGTGTTCATCAGCAAAGTTTTTGCTTCAGCAATAATGCGTTCATGGATGATATCCCGGCTAGTTTTCCCTGTTGTACGTTTAACCACATTATTCAGGTGATTAACATGAATGTTCAACTGGTCCGCATAAGCAGCAGGAGTCAGAAGCCTGAGCGGATTTTCAGGGGAATCAACAGGAAACTGCTGGTTGAGCAAAGCAAAAAAACGGCTGATCAGCCTTTCATGCGCGGCCGAATCGGCCACCAGTCCGCGGATGCGGATGGTCTCCAGGATGATCACCTGCAAGATACTGCGGATCATATCGTTCTTGTACGCATAATTACCTTCCCTCAGCCCTTCCAGTTCTATAAATAACCTGCGGAATTTTTCAGTTTCTTCCTGGTTCAGGTGCAGCACAGGCTCAATATTCTCATTGAATAAAGCGCTTTGATATTTGACATCGTGCCGGATGCTGTTTTGCAGAAAAGTATCATTGAAAAGGCAATAAAAACCTCCCTGCCGCTCACAAATCGCCTCGAAGGAACCCGGAACAGTCGGATTGGAAAGGATGATGGCGCTACCGCTGATCTCCGTGGTAACGCCATTTGAAATGTGCACACCTTTACCGGTAATGAGACAGATCTTGTAGTAGTCGCGGCGGTTGTAAGGCGTTGGCTTCCTGAGGTAGCAACGCTGCCTGACATTAAAATGGCTCCTGCTGGCCCCTGTTGTCAGAAGCTCAGCAGGTATCTCCTGATTGGTACGCTCGTAAAACTGCGCTAATGTTTCTACCCCAATTGACATCACAAATTGATTATACAAATCAAAGTTATGAAAAACCCACAAGATTCACTTCAATGTCAAAAAGATTGCTTTTTATTTACACCAGAACCGTTCAATTCAGCCTCCCCAGGTACTGGCTCATCGAAGCACTCAGCCTATCATCCGACACCACCGCCACATAAACTTCCATCCGTTCATTGACCACCTCATCTGGCAAGACCAGCGAAGCATGGCCCGTTTTGCGCAAAGCCGTGTTCAAAGAAAAATAAGCCTTTTGCAGCCCGGACCCCTCCTCTGCAGCCAGATCGGGAATACCTGGTACCGCACAGCGGTACTCATATAAGCTTCCAGATTTTCAATTGCAGCGTGTCCTCTTTTAATCCACAGATCAGCAAATACATCCTGCACCAGTTCCTCACAAAGTTCTGCATTCCGTAAGCGCTTATAAGCCTCATTGTAAAATTTCTTCCAGTAACGCAGGTAGATCTCGTCAAACGCAGTTTCATCACCCTGCCTCAACAAAGCAACCAGTTCCTGACGGTATATGCGCTGTAAGCAGCCATGATGTTAAATTTTCCCTGTCTTAAAGTTAACAATAAGTTATGGCAAGTTTATATAAATTTTCATTACCAACGTTAAAACCGGGAAAATTTAACAGCACAACACCTTGTTTCTACGGCTTTACAGGGTCTTTAATAAATGAAGAGATCTTCTCATTTACATCTGCTCCCCTTAGGTCCTTCGCTACGATCACTCCCTCAGGATTGATCAGAAAATTTTGAGGAATAGCGGTAATGCCGTACTTCACCGCAATATCTGTTTTGAAACCTTTCAAATCACTCACCTGGATCCAGGGCATGCCGTCATGCTTAACCGCATTCTGCCATGCTGCCTTAGTTTCATCCAGTGAAACACCAACTATTTCAAAGCCTTTATCCTTTAGCTGGTTATAAGCCTTTAGCAAATGCGGGTTCTCCGCGCGACAAGGCACGCACCAGCTGGCCCAGAAATCAACCAATACATATTTACCTCTTAAAGACGATAATTTAAATTCCTTTCCTTCAGCATCCGGCTGCGTAAAATCTACCACTTTACCCACAGCTATCTGCTTTGCCTTGTCATACTTAGCTGTCAGCCTCTGACCGGTAAAGCTTGCCAGTACCCTTTTGCTAAGCGGATCATAATAGCGGCCAAAAATTGCAGGGTCGATCACCATAGTTTTATTCTCACTGATGAGGTCAAGCGCTACATATGAGTCCGGGTGACTAAAGATAAAAGAATCCAGGGCTGCTTCTATTTTAGCATGCACCGGCCTGGCTTCTGCCTGGATTGTTTTAATCGCCACAGTATCCTTTACTTTAGCATAGTAAACTTTGGTAAAGCGCTGGGTGATATCCTTGAAATAGGTCAGCAAAGCTGATGTTTTAGCTGTATACTCCATAAAATCTTTCTGCGCCTGACCCCCGGTGATGCTCGCGTTGACCATACTGTCCGCTGTCGTAACCTGGTACTTCCCCTTCTCCAGATAAAATTCTTTATAGTCCGATTGGGCACGCTTCTGCGTGGTATCTTTTTTCAAAGGAACCAATGATAAATAAGCTTTATTTGCAAAAGCGGTAGTACCACTCAGCACAAACCTACCGTTCTTTACTACAGCACTATCCTTTGCGTCTTTTCCATCGCTGTTTTTGTAACTCAGCATGACCATCTTGTCAGCACCTGCTTTAGATAGTTTTCCGGCTATCTCAAATTTGTCCTGAGCCATACAAAAGCTGGCAGGCAATATTAGAAGGGCTCCGATGATTATTTTTATGTTCATATAACTAGTTTGAATAATGATTACTTAATTAATTCCTTCAATTTTTCAGTCAGCGCTTCACCTCTCAGGTTCTTTGCGATAATTACTCCGTTCGGATCGATCAGTAGATTTTGAGGTACTGAATTAATGCCATACATCACAGCCACTTCATTCTTCCAGCCTTTCAGATCACTCACCTGAATCCATGGTAAGCCGTCTTTTTCTACAGCTCCGGCCCATGCAGCTTTACCTCCCGGATAATCAAGCGATACACCAACTATTTCAAAGTTCTTGCCTTTTAGCTCGTTATATGCCTTTACCACATTCGGGTTCTCAGCCCTACAAGGCACACACCAGCTGGCCCAAAAATCTACCAGCACATATTTACCTCTCAATGAAGAAAGGGTGAATGGCTTATCATTCAAGTCCTTCTGTGTAAAATCAGTTGCTTTAGCACCTGTCTGCCGCCTTTTGCCAATCTCTATTTTTTCGACCGTCAGCTTACCGAGTGGTGAAGATTTCAGTTCGTTAGAAAACTGGTTAAACAATGGCTCCATAGCTGCCGGGTCAAATTTATTATCCAGTACGTACATATTGAATGTGTAAAGGCCCATAAAAGAATTTAAGTGCGTCTCAGCAAACTTCAAACTAATGTCCTTATTCTTGGCCACGAGCATTTGGACGCTGTCTCCTGCCTTTTTACGGTCTTCTACTGACCAAACAAAAGTCCCATCTGAGTTTTTCTTTCCATATTTATCTTGTAACTGTATGATTTTGGCGGTAACCGGTTTTATCATAGCCTCTCTTTCATGGCTTTCCTGATCGGCAACCGAACCAGTAATATTTGCATTGCTAATCGAATCTGTGCCGGCCATAGCAATCTTCGAGTTCTCAATAAAAAAGCCCTGAGTGTCCCGTTGCCTTCCTGAATCTGCTGCGCCATTGTGCCTAACGGCTAAAATAGCATTCTGAGGCTCATTTACGCTTCCGGCAAACTGGAACTTGCCATCTTTAATTTCAGCAGAGTCGATTTCCTTCCACGCATCGTTCTTTAAAAGAACAAGGTAAGCTTTGGCCTGCCCTTTTACAGCAGGTAATTTTCCGGATATAGTATAGTTTTTTTGAGCTGCTGCCATAAAAGGCAGCAGCGTCAAAATTGACATTAATATTTTCTTCATGATCATTTATGATTAAGGATTATTCTGCAGAATGGGATTCTCTGCCATTACTTTCGGCGAAAACTTGAACAAAAAGCGCTCAGGTTTAAAAGTATAAGTTTCTGAAACCTCACCTTCAGCATTATATACCTTGTGCTGATAGGCAGGCATAGTAAACAACGGATCCACAGACAGTCTGCGCATGTCAAACCAGCGGTAACCAGTCACCGCAAATTCCCGGATGCGCTCCTCCATTACAAACTGAAGCAATGGTATTTTAGAAGCCGCAGCAGCTCCCGGAACAACGGCATCAGCTGCCGGCATACGGTTCTGGCGCAAATATACCAGGTCGGCAACAGCTCCCGCCAAATCGTCAAGCCTGGCTTTAACCTCTGCTCTTAGCAAATACAGTTCCGCCACCTTCAATCCGATATTGTAGGAAAGTGTAATTGTTCTTTTATAAAGCGTGAGGCCGTTCGGAAACGTAGTACTTAGGAATTGCTTGCTCAAACGGGTATCGGTTGAACCATACAGTGCCGCAACTTCTGGCGTTAGCCAGATTAACCTGTTGCCCGCCCCTGCATATGAATATGTCATGTTTTTAGAATATACATTCTCAATGTCGTTTACGGTCGTCGGAGAACCCTGAAATGAGGTATTATAATTCACCACATTCGTCACAACTGTCGATTTCGAGAGGTTTTTGATAGATTCATCCAGCAATGGCAAGGCCTCTGCATGTCTGCCCATAAAGACATACACCTTGGCCAGAATACCTTGTGCAGCTGCTTTTGACATCCTGCTGCGAAAAGGTACACCATCACTTGTTATATTTGGAATGGCAATGGTCAGGTCACTGATGATCTGGTCATAAATTTGCTGTACGCTGGCCCTGGTAAAGTTTTTGGCATTGATATCCGCTGCTGTAATTAAAGGAAATCCCGGATCCGCAGCAGCAGTTGCGGCATTATACGGCTTACCAAAATATTGGATCAACAGGAAATTAGTCCACGCCCGGCCTGCATAGGCTTCTGCCTGAATTGATTTTTTAGTCAATTCACTGCCTTGCGTAGCATCCATTACTTCATTGATGATCTTGTTATAAATGTAGAGGTTCCGTGTTGGAATCAACGTTTCAGTAGCATCTTCATCACTGTTATAAAGGTCCCCTTCCCATTTAAACAATTGTTTTTCTTTATAGGCAGCCCCGGTCCATCCTGGCTCGATGAACGAGATTTCATCACCCAGCAGCACCTGGCTATTGGCAGGAATGTTGATCAGGTCCAATTGATTTAGTAACAGGTCGAAATCTGCAGTCTTAGTAGCGATGACCTTTCCTTTGGGCAGTATCTCCAGAAATGATTTTTTGCAGGAACCCAATACTGTAACCAATAATGCAATCAGTACCAGGTTTCTCGTGTATTTATATGTCTTTTTCATCCGTCTTTTTTTAAAATGAAACATTAGCACCGATAGTCACTGTGTTTTGATTTGAAGGCGCAACCACTCCCTGGAATTCAGGATCAATGCCATATTTGTTGGCTTTCCACAACATCACATTTGATAGCTGTGCCCTGAAAGTAACGCCCTGAGCCTTGATCTTATTAACCAGGAACTTCGGAAGATCATAAAACAACGTGATATCCCTCAGTTTTACAAAGGAGGCGCTTACCACGTTTACATCGCCCATGGTGAAATAATCCGTATTGTAGGTACCTGCTACCGAATTCGGATTTGAGTTGGTGATGTACCCCGGTATATTGGTTCTGGTTTCGTCTCCTGTTACTTTCCACCGGTCAAGGAAGTCTGCAGAAACATTTCTGCGGAGCTGACCGCCGTAAGTAAGGTTGCGTTGTCTTCTCATGACATGACCCATGTTGTAGATTATATTTGCTGATAACCTGAAGTCTTTATACTGAAAGTCGTTCGTCAAACCACCGTTCCACACAGGCTGCATAGTTCCCATATATACGATGTCCTCTGGTTTAGTCCCCAATCTTGCTTTTGTAACTGAGCCATCAGCCAATATTGCCTGAGGTGCTCCTGTATTATCCAAACCGCCATATTTATAAGCAAACACGGTGTAAGCAGGATATCCTTCCCGCACATTGGCCACCACTTGCTGGGCACCTGTAGTCACTATCGTAGCTACCGTGATCTTGTCTACCATACTCTTATTGTGAGCAAAATTCCAGTTGGTCGACCAGCTGAAATCCTTGCTCTTCACATTGGTTGATGACAAGCCGACTTCAATTCCCTTATTGGTAATGTCACCTTGGTTGCCAACTATCCCGGTAGGAAATCCCGTTAAACTGTTCGGATAGATCAATCCTAAAAGGTCAGTAGTCTTTTTCTGGTAAACATCAATACCGGCGGACAGCCGACCATTCAGCACAGAGAAATCCAAACCGGCATTGAGTGTTTTTGTACTTTCCCAGGACAACTGAGGGTTACCCGGCGTAACGATCAACATGCCAATACTTCCCGGAAAAAATGGACTGCCCGAAGGTCTTGTAATATCCCTGGAGGAAGCCACACCTACTTCCGGAGAGTTTCCTGTCAGACCATAGGTCAGTCGCAAAGCCAGGTTTTGCACCCAGTTCACCGGCTTCATGAATTCCTCATTGCTTATATTCCATCTGGCACCTGCACTCCAGATCGGCTTGTTTTGCGCAGATTTATCTTTACCAAACAAGTTACTCTGGTCAATACGCCAGCTGCCGTTCAATGCATATTTACGGTCGAAAGTATAGGATAAATTCGCATAATATGAAGTGAAACGGGTTGTGGTCTCATTGGTTGAAAAAGTATCGTTGATCATCGAACTTCCGATGGTACTTAAGTTGGGCAATATCGTACCCTGAACCAATGAAGCAATCGCTACATAATCAGCAATCCCCGGAGTTAGCAAGGTCTCATCAAATCCCCGGATACGGGTCTGCAAAGCAGCGTTAAATTGCTCCTGTGCTTCCTGCCCCGCCAATAGTGTAATTTCATGCTTACCAAACGTATTGTCGTAGGTCAGCTGGTTCCTGATGTCCCATTTATGCTGATCGCCATTAATTGTGGTCATTCGGCTGCCGGTGGCAGGCAGGTAATATTTTGGAACTATAGTCGGATTGGCCGCTACAGCAAAGGTCAAAACTTCTCTTCTCAGTGTATAGCTTTGCTGGCTTTCAATATCCCGTATTTTGTTCTTGCCTTTAATATAGCCGTATGTACCATCAAAGGTTAAGCCTTTGATGATATTCAATTTAACTCCGCCGTTCAAACGGGCCAATAACCCATCAGATTTGGTACTGCCATAGTTAAATTCATCAAGTGGATTGTAGTCCAGACTAATACGGCCGCGCGACTGCGCATCCGCCAATATTTCATTCGACATATTGGTCATGAAAGGAATAGACAGGTTGCTGCCATTGACATCGCGGAACATCTGGTAAGGAGTAAAGAAGTAATCTACAGGGGCGCTTCCAATCTCAAGGTTTCTCTTTTTAGAACCGTTGTTGTTTGACAGATCACTAATTACATAGAAACTCAGGTTTTTGTTTACTTTCAGGTCCTGACGAAGATTGATCTTGATGTTTTCGTTTTTCTCTCCCGGAATATTGCTCACTAGATTGGTGTAGCTGGTCGAAGCATAAAATGCATATTTATCACCTCCGCCAGATATAGAAGCGGTATGGTTGCTCAGCAGGGCATCCCTGTAAAACAAATCTTTGATCTGCCCGCGATTGTCCAGACCTGCAAGACTGTCGAGACTAAAGGCCTGCTGTTCTGCAGTACGTCCTTTCGGATTATACAGCAGCAATTCAAGAGGCGTGATGCCGCCGCCATTTAAGGCAGATACAGTTGCATACGGATACTGGGGTAGATATCCTGGGGTATTGAAGATTTCTTTTCCGGTTTCGACGAATTGGGAGGGGCTCAGCAAGTTGTTATAACCAAGGTCAGGTTTGCCCTGAAAATTGACAAAACCACTGTAATTCACACGCAGTTTGCTATTCAGTTTACCGCTTTTGGTCTTGATCACGATTACACCATTGCTGGCACGGGCACCCCAGATAGAGGCTGCCGTCGCATCTTTCAGCACAGTTATGCTTTCTATATCCTGTGGATTAATCCCTAAAATCATGTCGGGCAAATTATCACCGCCATCAATTTTAGGCATAGCCAACCCGTCTACAACATATAATGGCTGCGAAGTGGTTCCTGTACCCGTAGTTCCACCGGTAGTGGATAAGCCGCGGATCAAGATCTGACTTCTGTTAGGTACATTGTTCACCACCAGACCAGGTACAAGACCATCCAGACTCTGCAATACGTTCATTGAAGTCGTACGATTGGCCACTACCTCCATATTCACTTGTGTAAAAGAGCCTGCGCTTCTTTCTTTCGCAATCGTCTGATAACCTGTCGAGACAACTGCTACTTCCGACAGGCTGCTTACATCCACACTCATGACGATCTCTAAACTGCCCGCATTTCCGTCCGTTACAGTTACCTCACGGTTGAGGTATCCTACATAAGTCACTACAACTACAGCACCTGTCTGTACACCGGCGAGGCTGAATTCTCCCCGGGCATTGGTATGGGCTGATTTATCAGAGCCTTTCAAACGAACTGAAGCACCGGTCAGCGGGTTGCCCGTTTCGTCAAGCACCCTGCCGCGCACATCAATAGCAGTAAAACGGGCAATAAGATGCTCAAGAAAGGAAGGCTCTTTCTCCTTTACTACAATTGTCTTTTCGTCAATGGTATAAGTCAAAGGCTGGTCTTCAAATAGTTGTTTGAGTACATCATTCAATTCAGTAGCTTTTACCTGGATATCTACCGGTTTTGCTGTCCGGAACAATTCATCAGTACAGATAAAATCATAGCTGGTTTGTTTCCTTATTTCCCTGAATATGGATTTTAGGCTTGCTTTTTTTTCTGTAAGCGTAACCTTTTGGGCCAGGCTTGCTGCGCTTAGCTGCATTATTGTTGCTATCAGGAGTACGGTGGTTAGTCGCATAACGAGCAGGATTTTTTGGAAAACGGATCTTGGTATACCCCGTTTCCTGGTATAAATTTTATACATTTGCTTAGTTGGTTAAAGTTGATATTACACGAAATTTTATAAACTGCTGCTGGCTATAGGTCAGGAGTGTTAGTCGCACTTCTGGCTTTTTTATTGAACAGCTTTTTTTGATGCGTAGCTATTTATTCACAGTTATCCTCCTTCCTTCGATTTTAAAATGGACCTTACCGGTCAATTCCAATTTTTTAAGCACCTGAGAGACATTACTAAAACGGCTAACCGTTCCCCAGAATTTATCGGTTGGAATAGCAGAACCATATACAATTTCCAGATTATACCAGCGGGCAATCTTTCTCATAATGGGCCCGATCTCCTCACTTTCAAACATGAAATAACCATTTTTCCAGGCCATTTCTTCTTCTAAGTTCGCCTGCCTTACTTTAATGACATTGCCTGTCAGGACAGACTGCTGATTAGGTTTGAGCACTACACTCCTCTCTCCCTCGGGGAGAGATCCCCCTTGCGGGGAGAGGGGGTTAACAGGCCCGCTACCCCCTCTGGCTACGCCATCTCCCCCGGAGGGAGAGAGGAGCGCTACACGCACACTACCCTCCAGCAATGTCGTCTTAACGCTTGCCTCATCATTATAACTATTAATATTAAAGTGCGTACCCAGTACTTCAACCTCTTGCTTATCTGTCGCTACTATAAACGGATGCGCTTTATCCTTTGCCACTTCAAAATAACCTTCACCCGAAAGCTTTACATATCTTTGTCCAGCAACACTAAAACTGGAAGGAAACTCCAATTTTGAATCAGCGTTCATCCAGACCTTAGTCCCATCCGGCAGCGTAAACCGGTACGTCTGACCTTTAGCTGTGCTTGCCGTTAGAATCTGCGCCTTCCCATCTGCGCCCTGCAACTCGGACGGAGTAAGAGAGCGTACTCCGACGGGGCCTGAGCTATTCTGTGAGCCCTTCAGCGAACCTGAAGAGCTAGTCCCGGAGGAGTACCGAACGTCACTACCGTCCGAGTATTTCAAACCTCCGCCTACAACCACTCCACTCTTCGCATCGCTCAACTGAATCACCCTACCATTAGCCAAGGTAATCGTTGCACCGTTCTTACCTGGCGCAATGTCATTTGCTACCACGTTCAGTCCCGAATTTACTTCGGGAACCCCGGTGTCGCTATTAAAAAACCACACCCCGAACACAATCGCTGCTACCGCAGCCGCCGCGACAAGGCCCGTCATTCCGGACTTGATCCGGAACCGTGGCCATAGTTTAACTACTCTTTTTGAATCATCACGGTTTTTCCAGAACCTGGCCAGCGATTCCTTTTTCAACTCTTTTGAATCAAGGCCATCAGCTGTCAGGCTCTGCGAATCCTGCTGAAAACTTTCATAACTCGCATTATACAATGCGACCTCTGAAATGCTTGCGCTCCCATCAGCTACTTTTTCTGCAAGAATGATAAATTCTTCGTTAGTCATTTTTATCCTTTATATGTGTAAGTAACCTAAGGCAGGGTCAATACTTACAAGGAATTAAAATATTTTTAATTCACCAGTTCTTTCAAGTACGAGATTTACTAAAGATGATGAGACCCTAAAGTCGGTGGTTTGGATTTTTTCGTCCTTTTAAATCGTCTATAATCAAGACGGCATTTGAAGTTTCCATTTCGAGTGCAATAGCACTGGCTTCTCCCCGATCAACCGTTTCTTTGCAAAGGTTATTTTCTGATCGCTCTTGAAAATTCTCTTCTTTCTCTTTCTGACATATTAACCTTAAAAATGAGTTACTACATAAAGAAGTTAACCCAGAAATACATTTTACCAAGTTCTCCGCGCAATTTGGTCAGTGCCCGCATAATTTGAACTGACACGGTTTTCTCAGATATCCCCAATTTTTCTGCGATTTCCTTATTACTCATGTGCTCCTGCCTGCTCAGCTTAAACACTTCACGGCAATGCTTTGGCAACTGTTCTGTAAAGCTTTTGATAATCGCCTGAAGCTCCTGCAATTCCAAACTTTCTTCATTAATAGAAAAGTTTTCTTCTAAATGGGCCAGACGGTAGTTTTCTCTTACCTTACTACTTCGTATATAATTAGCCGTCTGATATTTTACCGCCATTAGCAGATACCCCTTGATACTACTCATTTTGTGTCGCTCCTTGTGCTCCCAAAACCAGACAAAAACCTCCTGAACAATATCCATACAGGCATCCCTATCCCTAAGCACATTATATGCAGAACGGAAAAGCGCATCGAAACACCGGTCATGAATCTCGTTAAACGCATGTTTATCCCCCTGCCTTAACAAAGCCACAAGTTCCTGATCGGTATATGTGCTGTAACCCGCCATGATGTTAAATTTTCCCTGAATTAAAGTTAACAATAGTTATGGCAAGTTTATACATTATTTCACTACCAACGTTAACCGTGAGAAAATTTTAGTCAGCGATTTTATCTTTAAGCATTTCCAGTATCCCCTCATTCTCAATGATTGTCATTCCCTGGCGGTCTGTTGTAATCCCCTCCTGTAAAAGGTAGGTATAGCGTGGCACATTGCCGTTCATAATTGTAGGCAGGTAAGCAAAATTAATAGGTAATCCTTCCTGTTTTAATGCCTCGCCCACCTCAATAATATGTGTGGAAACGATATAGAAACAATTCCTGTACTTAGCAAAGGCAGCTGTAACAGATAACGTACCATCATAGGCGTCCTTTACATTCGTGCCTTTAAACAGCTCATCAAACAACACCACCATATTTTTTCCAGCGGCCACCTGGGCTGCAACATGCTTTACCCGGAGCACTTCTGCATAAAAATGACTGTGCCCCATATTTAGATCATCAGCCACATTAATGGAAGAATAAATCCCGTCCAAAACAGAAAAGACCATATCCCTGGCCGCTACCGGAAAGCCCATATGCGCCAGGTAAACAGCAATGCCGAAGGCCTTCATAAATGTTGACTTACCCGCCATATTGGCCCCGGTAAGGAACATCAGGTTTTGATCTTTCTGAATAGAAACCGGATTGGCGATGCCTTTTGCCAGCCG
>NZ_DATHGC010000011.1:0-3498 GCF_035317785.1 Pedobacter sp.
CATTGTGCATGAGCAGGCGCATATAAAGTGCCGTCGGCATCCTGGATAACGCCGCGGTGAAAACGAAAACCCGCAACCTGCTGACCAGCAGGAAAGCCGGTTACCGTACCGGAATCTGTTTTAATATCCCATGTAGTACCATTGTCTGCAGACGTAAAATAATTAAAAATGAATGGCGGATTCGGATTGGCACCAGTGTACCCCAGATAAAATGGGATAGAAACCATAACCCCGTCCGTGTTCCTGCGAAAACACACCATCATATCAAGATCATTGTCGGCTCCCCCCCGGTTCGTAGCTGAAGGTGCATTGAAGTTTATACCTTCGTTTACAGAGGCTGCCCAGCCATGGTGCATAGGGAACTGAACGACATCAGCATTCGTTTGCCAGTTAATGAGGGCTTTTTTAATGATTTTCCCCCCGCTTAGAATGTCATAGGATATACCCCTTGGATAATGCATCCACTTGAAAGTCCCGACTGGAGCCTGAATAATTTTTGTCCAGTCATTTTGCTGAACCTCCAGAATTGATGGTGCCTGGGCCATGGCGCCAGAAAGCATTACACAAAGTAATACTGCGGTTAAGTGTAAATTTTTTTTCATACTTGGTTTGGTTTGGTTAGAAATTCATATTTATAAACGATAAGATTTACTTCAATTTTGATGCTACTGACCAACCTGATCGACTAGCATGATCTGGCTTTTAAAAGTCCCGCTCAGAGGCCATTTTATTCCGATATTCATTAAAAAATCTCCCTTGTATACCATTCCTTTATCCTTCCCATCAGCAGCTTTTCTAATCAGATACTGCTTTTCCGCAGCTAATCCTCTAAGTTTTAAAGTGCTGGACGCTCTGTCTGTATACTGACTGCCCCGCAGGTATTCGGCCATGTTGTAGCAAAATAATACTGCCGATTTACCATCAACTGCAGTGTATTCTATTGCACACCGGTTGTTTTCAAATGGAGAAACAAGCCGGTATGTAATGCCTTTCTGTACAATTGGTCTCAATTTCTTATACAAGTCAATTTTTTGTTTTGCAAATGACCTTTCCTGCGTGGACCATTTGCGGATATCGTACCCGATGCCAAGAACGCCACTCATTGACACATCAAATCTGAAATCCAGTGGAAGTGCCTGATGTCTGGCGGCCCCGGTTACCCATGAAACCATAGTATTCGCAGGCAATGCACTTAGAAAGCCATACTGGATAAAAAGACGATCCACCGGATCCGTGTTGTCGCTCAGCCAGGTTTGGTCCATCCGGGACATCATGCCAAGATCTACACGACCTCCGCCACTGGCACAAGATTCAAACAGCACTTTTGGAAACCTTTTTCTGAGTTCATCTACTAACCTGTATACATTAGCAGTATGTCTTATGCGAGCCTCCCGCTGCAGTTCTGCTGATCCGCCAGACCACCCCGGTTCAGATAAATAATTGTTCTGGTCCCATTTAATAAAATCAATATCGTTCTCTTTCAATAATTTGGTGAAAGTCTGCAGCAAATGCTGATAAACTTTCTCATTACCGAGGTTTAAGATTTTCCTGAACTTATTTCCCTCACGGTTCGGAAACTGAAATACCCAATCGGGGTTTTCAACAACAATATCACTGTTGGGATTGACATTTTCTGGCTCCACCCATATTCCAAATTTCATCCCTGTTTCATGCACCTGCCTGATCACCGGTCCGAGCCCATTGGGAAACTTATTTTTATCAACTTCCCAGTTTCCCAATCCGCTTTGTGACTTGCCGTCTGTGCGTCCCTTAAACCACCCGTCGTCAATGGCAAACAGTTCTATTCCCATTTCACCTGCAATTTTTGCGAGCTCAAGCTGCTGCTGCTCATTTACATCATAGTAGGTTGCCTCCCAGCTGTTGTAAATAATAGGCCTGAGTTCTTCACGATGTGTCGCAGGCAAAATGTCATTCCTTACATAAGCGGCTAAACTTTGCGAAGCACCTTCTTCTCCATTATTGGTAAAACCAACTGCAAGTTTTGGGGTTTCAAAGGCAGCCCCCGCTTTCAGTTCCCACGCAGTATCCCAAAAGTTAATGCCACCAAGAATCTGGACAGGCCCTTCAAACGTTTTATCGAAAACCAGTTGCCAGTTGCCGCTGTAATGAAGAGAACCAAACCATGCCGGACTGCTGGCTTTATCCGCGTTTTCAGGCTGAACCATAAACCATGGCGGGTTCGCGTTGGATTTAAACGCTTTTGACTGCAGCACCTTTAAACCTGGAGTAAGGTCCGTTTTTTGCAGCTGAAATTCGTTCAGCTGATTGCCGGACAAATGGGTAAGTGTGTATTCATCCGCAGGCAAAACGATACTTCCCGACTGCATATTTTCAATTTTTATGCTGCCTTTAGTTCCCGTGTTCTTAACAACCGCCCACTTTTCCAGGACATCAAACTCAGGCAATACCCGGATATAGGATGTCACTTCCAGCGGATAAAAACGGTCTTTTTGAATGATTTTCAGCGTAGGCCTGCCATCAACAGTCACCACCTCCCCATTGACATATTGCAGATCAGCATCGCGTACCTGATCACCAAATACAACTTCAAGCATTGGAGTTTTAAACGGAAGCCCGCCCCGTACGGGCACCTCATCTATTCCTTCAGCCCAGGCCGCGTTTTTTTTGCCATATGCTGCCTGCGCTTTCGAACCATAATAAACAGGTTTAACCGAGCCTTTTTCTGTAATGATCACCTGGTAGGCAGAAGACTTCGTCTGAATGATCCATCCTTTCGGATCATCAGTTCTGGCGACAGGACTGATCTGAGCGGATACCAAAGACCATGAACAGCCCAGTGCAAATAAAATGAAGGCTTTTATTTTCATGTTTATTTATCAATTGAAAGTTTAACTTTTCTGCCATAAGTATACCTTCCCTGCTTGCCGTTCCAATGGCCAAAATCATACACCACAAATAATTCGTCGTTTTTTGGTGTTTCTTCAACGGCCATATAATGTGTGGTATCAATGCCGGAGGTAAGACGGGTAACATGGCTCCAGGTTTCACCATGGTCAAGACTGAATGCCAGATAATTACCATTCCAGGGGTGCGTCGGTATTGTCCAGCACAACTTAGCCGCAATCCTTACACCAAAGGCAGCAACCAATATACCGCTGCGTGTTTCGATCAGGTCCGGGTCAACAACGGCGCCAATCAGTTCTTTTGAATCGGGAGCAACCAAAACCCCTTTGCGTTTAACGTCCTTAAACATGGCTGCCCAATCACCGGTTTTATAAACATCAATGTTAGCAAACACCAAAGGTTTGGCCTTTGTCCAGGTTTTACCACCATCGTCAGAATGGTTACTATATAATTCGTACCCGGTACGCATCTGACAAATTAAACGGCCAGCTTTCGGGCCTTTAGAAACCCGTACAATAACCGGCTCGCCAAAACCTTCAGTTCCTGCCTTTCTGTCTACAGCCACGGTTGATACAAAATCCCAATGCTTACCTTTGTTTTTTGAGCGGAACA
>NZ_DATHGC010000012.1:0-26509 GCF_035317785.1 Pedobacter sp.
CGATGAAGGTGAAGCCTGTCCTTTTCTTAATGAACCTGCTGAAAGATGCCTCAGGCATGTTTGCGATCTTTGCGACCTCTGCCAGCGTTACCGGACTGCTGAAACTGCTGTTCATGTATTCAAAGACCCTCTCTATCCGGCGGCTGTTGTCATTGTATGCTTCTTTGGTAAAGGTGGGGTCTGAAAGCATTTTACTGTCCTTAGCTATAGAAAGCTCGTGCAGTATCGAAAGTAGCTCCAGTATAGACGAAAATCCGTTTTGTTCACCCAGATTCATTAGACGCGGGGCTATACTCTTCGCTGTCTCTTTCGAAAAGAGCATCCCGCGACTGGCGTTTTCAAACAGGCTGCGGATGTCCGACAGCTGGTTGCGCCGCAGGAATTTTTCGTCGAGCAGGTCCTTGTGAAACTGCAGGGTTACCTCTTTGATCTCCCCGCTGGTACAATTGTGGTTGAACCAGCCATGTGACAGATTGCTTCCTACAAACACCAGTTCCGTTTCATTGATCTCGCCGCTGTGGTCACCTACGATCCTTTGTGCCCCGCTGCGTTCAGTATCAGGTTGAGTTCCATCTCTTCGTGACTGTGCAGGGGAAAGTCAAACTCCTTTTTCGCCCTTGAAAAAATGGTAAAGCAATCATTTGGTGTTAGTGGTGTTATTTCACGGATAACGGTTCCTGACATACGAACTGTGTTTGATTCAGGCTGCAATTTAGTTAAAAATAGTATTATCATGTTTTGGTGTTTGGTGTTGGGTATGAACATGACAAAACAAGGCATGGGTTGAAGATCTGTTGAAACATGGGTTTTCAATGTCAAATAGTTATTGTTAATTTCACCCTATGAAAACCAACCGTTATATTTTTGTTGTCGCTTTTTTAATGTTATTATTTTATCAGGATTTGCAGTCGCAGACCCCGGATAAAAACTGGATAAGGCCCGCCAATGCAAAAAGCGAAGCCATGTGGGGCATCAACAATGGTATTGTATTTAGCATATGGCCTACGGGCGTAGAAGGCGGCCAGGAAAAAACCGGCGGCCCCAGGGGCTTGATCAGGGTTGGCTATGAAAATAAAGGCGAGATCTATCTGATCAACTTTTTAGCCATCGAGCCGGTGGTGAACGGCAAGATAGAGTTCAGCGAAATATCCCCGTCACTTATTGATAACCAGTGGGGAAAAGTGATGTGGGCGGGAGAAAGCGCAACCGAGACAGCTTACTTTGCAGGTGCAAAAACACGCGGCGCTATCCTGCATCCCGATAGCAGGCATCCTGAGGTTGAGGAATTGTCGGTATATATATTTATGGAACGCTTTAAAAATGGTGCGCATCCGTATTTACGGCTGTTTATTCGCAGTGACCATCCTGAAGAACTTGGTATAGAGGTTTTTAATCACAGCGGGAGTACGCTGATGCAGCGCTGTGCGGTGACCGCCACCATGGGCAACTATTCGCGCCTGCGTAAATTGCATTTAAAAGATAAAGTGGTAAATTCAACAGATCTGTACAAAGGGTATGATGAGGTTGATTTCACAGAAAAGGAAAGTTATACGGCAGCACAGTTATGGAAGGCAGGGAACGGCGATCTCATAGCAGTTGCTGAATCTGATGAAGATTTTAAGAGCCTGAGCTCCTGGCCGCAGGAAAAGTCCTATCTCGAGAGAACTGGCTGGCGTTACCGGCCAAATCTCAAACTAAGCCAGTATTGGCGTAAAGATGGGTCGGGATATGATTCTTCGCTGGTGCTGCGTGTAAACGGGAGGGCAAAGTACTGGAGCGGGGCAAGCCGCAATAAGCAAGACTATATCAACATACCCGGCGGACCGTCATTTGAAAATTTTGAGCTAAGGGAGAAATATCATTCCGGGCAAAAATTTTATTATGGCATTACAAGAAAGACAGCGCAGGAATTCCTGAAAGAGTATAAGTGATTAAAGAGGTGTTTACTTCTGTCTCGGTTTTAGCTGGTAAAGGATAATGTTTCTGGCAATCAGGTACATTACAAAAAACGCTAAAAATAGCAGCACGATTTCTGAGAGGCCGACCTGATGTCCCCATATTACAAATGCATTGTGGTTCATAAGTTTTTTACTAGTTGCCCAATAATGGTGCCCCATATCGAATGGCGAATAAACTGCTTATAATGAGGGACTTTGGATTTTATGGTTTCGGTTGTTTTGTATGATTTGGACTAATCCTTTTATTTCGAGGTCTGCAGCCGGGCGATTATTAATGGCGGGAGCCGGGTAAAACCGGTTGTGAAAAAATAGACGACTATATCGCCAGGGCCGAGCCTTTACCCTTCTCTTATCCTCCCTTAACCTCACAAACCCATCCCTGACCATTATCCCATACGAATCTCACCCGGGTTTGACGGGCTCGGGACCCTGTCAACCCCGGGTGAGATTCGTATGGGATAATGGTCAGGGATGGGTTTCTAATCCAGACAAGGTTAAAGGTGTTCCGGAGGATGGTATCGCAAAATGCGATGTCTTCCAAAGCTGCTGGCAAACATTTTGAAAAACAACAGAGGTTTCGTGAAAACAAGGATCTGCGATCATCCTATGGCAGATGGAAAAAGCTGTTAATCCGGAGAAAGATTATCTAGTCAAGGAACTTGATTCGGTGAGATTCCGTATTTCTTTTTGAAAGTGAATGAAAAATGGGAGAGGTCTTCAAATCCGACTTCCAAATAGACCTCAGTCGGCTTTTTCTTTTTTTCTGCCATGTGATAATAGGCAAGTTCAAGTCTTTTATCGGTCAGCCACTTTTGGGGCGTGGTATGGAATAGCTTCTTGAAATCCCTATTGAATGTTGACAGGCTTCGGCCTGTTAGGTAGCCCAGTTTTTCCAGCGACATGTTGAACATAAAATTGCGCTGCATAAAATCGACCAGGTCGATCTTGCCCGGAACATCAAAGTTAGCCAAAACGCTGTCTACGCTGGAATCGATCAGCCTCAGGATACTTATCGCCTCTTCAATTTTGAGTGTGGCCAGGTTTTCCGGAAATTCACTTTCCAGCTCGAAATAGGGGATCAGTGAAGCCAGACAACTTTCCAGCAATGGATGATTGCTGAAGCGATATATTTTCTGTTCGGGCTGTATTTTCTTTCTATGGTCAATTTTTTCATAGAACTTCTTTAGCCGCTCGACTGATAAATGCATCACCACGGTTTTATGTGGCAGGCCATTTTTAGGATAGTTGATGATCGTTGCCAGCTCATTCCTTGGGATCAGAAAAATATCACCGGTTTTAAACGCGAAAGTGGCATCTGCCTGTATGATTTTTGTTTCGCCTGAAATGAACCAGACCAGCATGTGGTCATCAAACATCAGGTCTGATTTGAACAGCTTGTCTTCATAGCTCGAAAGCTTGATATCCCTGGTCAGGTATTTAGATAGATGTTCCATTGTGTAAATTTATTGGTTTTAGTTTACTTTAAATTCAATACCTGTCATTTCCTCTGTTAGATCCCATAGCCTTTTAGCATTGTTTTCGTCCAGTGAATTGGCCAGCACACCACTTTGATGCAGTTTAGCATTCGTTTGTATAGCCGGGTCTTCAGATAGAAGGTCGGCGATATCCGCATCCTCGCAGTAAACGCCGCCAATGTCCCTAAGTAACGGGCTGGTTGCGCACCATATGGTAGTTGCCGCACCCTGGGGAATGGTTTTCAGGCTGGCTAGTATTTCCGGACGCATGTTTCCATGCTCATCAAAGAAGCCCATCTGTTTGAACAGTTCCATATCGGCATCCCTGGCCAGTTCCGTTCCGGCGATTGATCCCGGATGTAAAGAATAGGCCCTTACCTGATGTGCTTTTGCACGGTTATCCAGTTCAAGAGTGAATAGGTTACTGGCCGTTTTTGATTGCCCGTATCCCAGGAGTGTCTGGTATTCCCTATCCTCGAAGTTGGGATCATCAAAATTGAAAGGGGCCATGTGGTGTCCCAGTGAAGAAACATTTACCACGCGTGCTCCGTTGGCTTCTTTCAGGGCAGGCCATAGTTTTGCCACTAGTTGGAACTGACCAAGATAATTGGTTGAAAGCTGGGATTCGATACCGCGGCTATCCCTTTGCAAAGGCACCCACATGATTCCGGCATTGTTGATCAACAGGTGAAGGGGTCTGCCTGAGGCAAGGAATTTTTCGGCAAATGCATCAATAGTGTCCGGCTCAGCGAGATTCATTGCCTCAATTTCTACGTTTGAAACGCCTTCCAAATTTTGCTTTGCTTTTTCAATATCCCTGGCAGGTACGATCACCGTTGCGCCCGCTGCTGCAAGTACTTTAGTGGTTTCCAGACCGATGCCGGCATTTCCGCCAGTGACGATTGCGATCTTTCCTGTCAGGTCAATTCTTTTGATGACTTCTGCTGCTGTTGATGCAGCATTAAAACCTGAACCCAGGGTGTGTTGTAACGCACCTTGATAATTGTTCTTTTCCATTTTGTTTTTGATTAAATGTGATAGAACAAATTTAGGAGGTTGCCAAAGGGCTGGTTTTGTTTAGCGTGTCAATTAACTTTGTTTAGCGTGTCGTTTTGGTGAGCGCGTGACTGCTATTTGGTCAAAGGTTTCGGTTGAGGAGTAGTAGTTGGTCCCATGACCACAATTTTTCCGTCTGTATTGATGCGCATAAGGTCGATAAATACCACCATTTTGGTGCCTGAGGCTTTTGTTCGGCCATAATAGACGCAAAACATCTGCTTCCCGTCCCTGCGTTAAAACTGAAAGATATACATCTGAGGAAGGGGGATGGCAGATCCCTTACTCGAACTGATACCTGATGCCAAACTGTATCAGGTATGTTGAGTTTGTGCTGTAATCTGACCTGAAGGTCTCGTTTGCTAATTTTCCACCGGTTGTTGCCATTTGAAATGCAGGCAGGATGTTTCCTTCAGGTTTGATCTGGTCAAGGTTGGCCGGAACAAGAATAGCACTTGTATTTACCAGCTTCTTCAATCCCCAGTTATGGTTAATTAAATTGCCAAGGTTGAGCACATCACAGCTAAACTGAATGGTATGTTTTTTTCCTTTAATACCGGTGAGAACATCATGACTTAGCCTCAGGTCAACCTGCTGCCGCCAGGGCAGCAATGCACCATTTCTTTCCGCATATTTTCCTTTTCTTTTGCTCAGGTACTTGTCCTGATCAATATAACTGAAAAAAGCGGTGCTTTGCTGTTCGCTGCTGTAAGTCGTTGTCTGGTTGCCTGTTGTTAGGGTTAATGGTACAAATTTTATTTCTGAAGGGTCTTTAGGAACGTAGATTAAAGACCTGTTTGTGCCATCTCCGATGAAATCGCGTGAATACGTATAGGAAAACCGTCCGTCATTTGCGCTCTGATAAACTAAACCTATATTAAATTTTAAATGCCTGGCATATTGCCTGGACCAGGTAAGGGCGGACACGACCCTGTCTGGCGGAACGTAGCCCGCATAGCTCAGCATTGGCCGGTTGATGCCGCTGACACTTGGTGTGGCATTGAGTGCGGAAAGCGTTTGATCGCCATCGCCATCGTTATAGTTTCTGGCCATACTACAGCTGTAAGCCAGTGAAAAATTAAAGCCCTTGCCGACCCGCTTTTCAATTTGTGCGATGGCTGAAAAATAATAGCCCCTGGATGAATTGGTGATCTCAACTACATTCAAAGCTGAGTTTCCCTTTTTATCATATTGCCCCCATACATTTAAGGGGTTAATGAATTTTAGGTTATTGCTGGCCGGATAGACCATTCTGTGGTCAGGATATCCCGGGATATTTAAGGCCAGGGGCTCTACAAGATTTGCATCCCTGAACAATATGCCATTAATATCACTATTGTAAATGGCTTCAACTGATCCCCTAAAACCAAAGGGTAAATTCATATCTAAACCCACACTTGATTTCCAGCTTTGGGGCATCTTAAAATCTCTGGACAACACACTGGTCACTGATGGCAGTGCGTTCCCTTGCTGAGGAGCGTATTGTTGCTGGTAATCCAGATTAAATGCTCCCGGTGTATTTTGCTGGCCCTGCCAGGTTTGGGTAAGCTGGCTGACACCGGAATACCTTGCCTGGCTAATGATCCATACGAAAGGGATTCTGCCCGTGAAAATCCCTGTTCCTCCCCGGATTTTAACAGATTTGCTGTCAGTCAGGTCATAATTAAATGCCATGCGCGGCGCATAAAGTAAGGCAGGCTTTGGCAGCAGTGAAGTATGTATCCGCTGGCCGCCGGCAAAATTCATCATGGCGAGTAATTGGTTTTCGGGAAGTGCCTTCAGAAATACAGGCAGGTCAGTCCTCAGGCCCGCAGTAAGGTTTAGCCTGTCGCTGAGCGCGATGCTATACTGCAGGAAAGCTGAAATATTTAAATAATCAAAACTGTACTGGGGAGGAGATTTCCGGTTATCCGGAGTATAGGTTACCGCATAGTCTAAGGGATTTTTGCCCGATGTAAAATCTTCCAGCGAGGCGTAAGTATAGTAGCCTGTTCCAAAGGGCATATAACTATTTTTCGTATTGCTGTAGTCGGTTTGTACACCTGCCACCCAGGTTCCCCTGCCATATGTCCAGCTGACATGGTCTGTGAGGGAAAGTACATACACATCTCTGCTGTTTCCGTAGGTAAAGGGTTCATAGCCAAAGGAAGTAAAGGGGCTGCCGTCTTTTAAAATATCAACAAACGGAAAAAAGCGGCTCTCTGATGTTCTGGGTTCGTACTGCCGGGTGTAGGATCCCCGCATCGTATTGGTGATTTTGGAGCTGGGCCTGCTGTTCCATTCTGCGGATAGTGAATAGAAATCGGATAAAGTATTGAAGTTGGAATTACTGAAGGGAAGGGCATTGACGGTCCTGCGTCCAAGACTTGAGGAATAGGGCACAAGGGGGCTCCTGGATCCATTGACCAGTTCCGGCTTGTAGCTGTGCAGCTGGTTGTAACGGATACTTAATGTGCTGTTTTTAGCAATGTTCCAGTCCAGCCTGAGCAATACTTTATTGCTTTTGTTTTTAAAATCATAGCCCTGATAGGGGCCGGTTTCATAATTGTAGGTATCGAGTAAATATTTCCTGATCGTGTTCAGTTCTGCATCGGATGGCCTGGCAACGTTGGGAGATGATCCATATGGCATTTCTTCTGTGGCTGCCTGGAATAGCTGAGGCTGGTATTTTTCCGTTTCCTGTTCGAAACTAAAGAAATAGAACAGCTTATTTTTAACGACGGGCCCGCCTATTCTTAAACCTTCGAGGTGATAGCTGAGTGAATTCCTGAAATAGGAGTAGACGGAGCCCTCAGTCTGGTTGTTCCCAGAACGGCTCACAATATTTACTGCGCTGCCAATAAATCCTGATTCCCAGATGGAATGGTAGGGGGCCACGTTTACAGATATTTCTGCAATGGCGTCAAGGGCAATGGGTTGTGCCCCGTTGCCTGGCAGGTTGTCTCCAACACCAAAGTTATTGTTGAATTCTGATCCGTCTATAGTTATAAAATTCTGGCGGTAATTGCCGCCCGCAATAGCCGGACCAAAGGCTTGGGGACTTAGCTTTACAAAATCTGCAATGCTGCGTTTTACGGTTGGCAACAAGCTGATGTCCTGATGGTGGATATTGAAATTAGGGCCGCTTTTATTAGGTTGCAGTAGTTTGGCGGATTTTGCGGCTATAATTTTTATTTCGGGCAGTTCATTGATACTGCTTTGAAGCCTGATGTTCATCACCGAAGGTTCATCAAGCTTTAAAAAAATACCAGAAACCTGGTATTTTTTTAAGCCTAAAATGTTGGTTTCGATCTGATACGGGCCTCCTGGCTTCAGATCCGGAAAGGAATAGGCTCCGGACAGGTTAGAAGCGCAGCCGTAAACCGTTCCCGTTGGTAAGTGGGTAAGGGTAAGGTAAGCTCCGGAGATTGCTGTTTCATTTTCATTCATTACCCTTCCCGACAAACTTGTTTTTGTAGACTGCCCGGCTGCCGACAACGTCTGCAGCAAGACATACAAAAGGAAGAATAGCCAATGTTTAAACAACATATATGCGGATTAAATCATTCTGCCCATCAATGGATCTGTTTTTGTTGCAGTACCTGTTTCAACACGCCCGGCAAACCTTTGAATAAAGTCTGAATTTCCTGCAATTTTGACACTGAAGTCGTACCAGTTGTAGTTTTTAGCAAGGTCCAGTACGAGGCTCGCTTTACCTTTTGCGGGAACTTTCATTGTTTTATCACCAGTTTTGTAGCTGAGGTCACTGATCTCTATTTCACGGGCTTTGGCGGCATGGTTTGTAATTGTAACAATTACATTTCCACTTAATTTTAAAGGGTTTTTCTTGTCCTGCTCGTACCTGCACTCCACCTGTATTTCCGGGTTTTGGTCATCTCCGGAAAATTTCCTGAAGAACCCGTTAGGGCCATATACCCTTAGGTGGTATTTTCCATCAGAAAAGTCCTTTAACAGCCATTCATCTGTTAATGTATCGCCGGCTTTTGCTGTATAATCCCAGCTGCGCATCATCTCATTTTTAAACGGGCTTACGGCATAAACCGTAAAAGGAGAGCCTGATGCTTTTTTACCGAATGCTTTATTGGCTGCATTCAGGCTGATACTGAACCTGTCCTTGTTGTGGGTTCCGTTTACGTACAGCTCATAAGGCAGGGCACATGAAGAACGGATACCTTTTTCTTGCTGTGGAAAATACGGGGATTCCAGGTGATTTTTGTTGATCTGAACGATTTCTTCCTGGCTTAGCTTTTTGTAATTATCAGGAACTTCTTTGAATTTGGCAGAATAGATCTTTTCCAGAAATGGTGCTCTTTCCAGGAACTGCGGCTGTTCAATTTTTTCTCCGTTATAAGGTCTGAAAGCAGAGGTCAGGTCGCCGCATACTGTTCTTCTCCATGGGCTGATGTTTTCTTCGACAATCTTTTTGCCCAGTTTTTTTTTTAAAAATGTTTCCAGGAACTGCAGTGAAGAGGTATGGTCAAATACTTCCGAGCAGACATAGCCGCCACGGGTCCATGGTGAAACAATGACCATCGGTATCCGGTAACCCAAGCCGATCTGGGCCTCGCGGTAATTGGCCTCTTTCATAGAAGGATTGGTCTGTTGTGCTTTGGTCGCAAAATCGAGCCTGGTGTCCAGTCCTTCAGAAACTTTTCCGGCATGCTCCTTAAAAGGATGCGGTGGAACAAACGGTGGAACGTGGTCAAAGTAACCATCATTTTCATCGTAGGTCATGATAAAGATCGTTTTCTTCCACACTTCCGGGTTTTTGGTCAGAATTTCAATGACTTCATTTACAAACCAGGAACCGAACCAGGGTGTTCCCGGATGGTCTGAAAAGTTTGCAGGGGTCATCAGCCATGAAACCGTAGGCAGTGTTCCTTCGTTTACATCTTTCCGGAACTGGTAGAAGATGTCCCCTTTAGGCATATTGAGCTCACGTTCGGTTCCCTTTTCATTGTATTTAAATGGTGCCAGCTTGTGGTAATCCGGGTCTCCGGAATTGGAACCAAAAGCTTTTGCATTTATATTTTTGCTATGGTCTGAAAGTGCCTCATGGGCGGCCATCGTATATTTTTTCTCATCCTCTTCTGTTTTCAGCAGGAGCTTTTTTACTGCTTCAATCTTTGTTTGTTCCTCTGAGCTGAGATTTTCTTTTGGAGCATTGGCTATTTGTTCCAGCAATACTCTTTTCTTTTCCTGCAGATTTCCGATGGCACCGGGATTAAGGCGTACTTGATACTGTTCAAAATACTCCATCACATTGGTGCCGAAATTACTTAACCAGGAACTGGCCTCGCCATTGAGCCCAAAACCCATGGTCGTTTCATTCTGATAGATCTTCCAGGGAACTCCGTTTTCTTCGAGACGCTCGGGGAATGTTTTCCAGTTTAATGTAGGCTTGTCATAGTTGCTGATGTTCCATACGTGGGCCAATCCCTCAGGGGTGTTTTTCTCCCTGTTGGTGCCCGTCATCCAGTAGTAGCGATTTGGATGTGTGCCTGCAATTACTGAACAAAAGCTCTGGTCACAAACGGTGAAGGCATCGGCAAGTGAGTAGTAAAATGGAAAGTCTTCACGTTTGCAATAGCCGATGGTTAAAGGCATGTGTGCGTAGGTGGTCTTATACGGTTTTTTTACATCCAGCCATTTATCATACTTCCCTTCATTTCTGGCATCGGTCTGATCAGTCCAGTTGTGCGGCGTAGATCCCATCCATGCGATCTTGGTCTCCTTAATGTCCAAATGGAAAGGTGCATAGGTTTCTCCGTCCTTGTTGGACTGGAGCCATACTTTGTTTTTATTGGGCAGTTCAATTGCCCTTGGGTCGTTAAAGCCGCGCACGCCCTGCAGCATGCCAAACTCGTGGTCAAAAGAACGGTTTTCCTGCATGAGGAACACGACATGTTCAGCATCGTAAAACGTACTGCCTAAAGCGGGATCGATGGCCAGGGCCTTCTGGATCACCGGTGGCAAGTTGTTGATAAAAGCAGCCCCTCCTGAAAGGAGGGCTGCTTTTTTAATAAAATCTCTGCGTGAATCCATTTTTTAAATCAATTGCATTTTTATTAAAAGTTAAAACGAGTACCTGGCGCCAAGCTGGATCTGGTATGGTGTACCACCTGCCTGTGTTACCCCTACGTTCTCATTTACACGGTACTCATATTGTTGTTTGGTCTGGTCAAATTTGGTAACCAATAGTAAGCTCTGGTTGCCCAGGTTATAATTCACACCTTTCTTTTTATCCAGCAGGTTCGCAAAATTGAACACATCTACACTTACTGTAAGCCGCTGTGTTTTATAAGTTTTGAACTCTTTCATCAGCCTAAGGTCAAACGTTCCTGAAAAAAGATTTTCACCGCCGTTTCTGCTGGCGATTTTGCCAAGGCTTTCCCTGATGTAATCTTTGGCCCTGTTGTCCGGGTTGTTCAATACCTTCTCCATAGAGGCTTTAACAGCAGGACTGGTATTGGCATTGTTCGGATCAAATACAAAAGCCAGGTCGTTGTCATCGCCGGGGCCGCCCACAAAGTCACCGTTTAAGTCTGCATCAACAGTCAGCGAGTAACGTGAGCCGCCAATTCCCCTGAAGGTCCCGCTTAAAGAAAAGCCTTTCCAGGTCGGAGTGGTACCGTATACAACCAGTTTATCCTTGTACTGATTGTCAGAGTAGTTCATTTCAGACAGATCGCGCGGATCTGATTTTACCGGTCTGAAAGTAGAGGTATTGGCCACGTTTCCATTGTAGGATGAGTTGTCTTTGGCGTCATTGAGGGTATAACTCACGTTGATATAGCCATCTTTAAGGTAACGGAAACTGGCATCAAGGATCAAGGCTTTTTGTTCTAAATTGGCACCGTTGGTCAGCATCAACACACGGCCGACTTCCTGGGTTTTTCTGCCCAATACGTTGTTCGTGATACCGGAAGCGGTAATGGTTGTTGCAGGGACGAACACACCCCTGTTTTCTTCATTTGTAAGACGGAAATAAGGATTGTCGACCAGGTTCCTGTCCAGGTATACATAGTTGTTTTTGGTATAGGAGTACAATAAGTTTATGCCGAGTCTCAGCCTGTCACCTATGATCTTGTTGTAGCTTAAATTGGCTTTGAAGATAGAAGGCATCTTCAGGTTCGGATCATTGAGGTTGATGGTGGATACATACGGCACCCCGGCAATGATGCCCGGAGCGGTAGAAGGATCTCTTCTATAAGAAGGGAAATCAGGAACAGGTACCAGGCTTGTTCCGGTAGCAGGACGGGATACATCAATAGAAGCAACCTTAGTTCCGCTGTTCTGGATGTTATTTACCTGTGCGTAATTGACGGGATAAGAAGAGAACAGACCTCCGCCCAAACGGATAATGTCTTTCTTCTCACCTTTAATGTCCCATGTCAATTGCAGACGTGGCTGTATCTTACCCGCATCAGTAATTTTGCTGTCTGTTCTTAAGCCAAGGGTTTTCTCCACCACCGGGTTGTAATCCGCTTGTGTAAGAAAACTGGTCACATCATAGCGTACACCAAACATGGCGTTGATATTTGGTGCTATGTCAAATTCAACTTGTCCGAATACAGAAGCGTTCAGGATATATTGCTGAACTGAAGGTTCGCCGTTGATAGGTGCTTCCCTGGCATATCTCGAAGCATTCAGGTTGTTAAAATCTGCAAGGCTGTTAAAAATAAAACGGCCGTTTTGCTCACTGGATATATAGGTGTCCATATAAGTCAGGGTATTATCCGTACCGAATGTGAACTTATATTTACCAGCTGTATAATAGGAAGTATTCACCAATTGGAACTGGTTTTCCAGGTTGTTTTCCGGGAAGAAACGCTGTCCGCCTAGCTGTACAGTTTTACTTCCCAAAGTACCATTAGGCAGGGTAGACCTGACTGTTACAATTGCTCTTGGTATGTTTGCGGCTGGTAATTCGCTATTTGGAACATAGTTTCTTGTGGCGCTTTGGAACTGCAGTTTAAACTCATTGAGGAAATTGGGTTTAAATTGTGAGCGCAGGGAAAGTAGTGTGCTGTTCTCACGGGATTTAAAATCTCCGTAAACCTCAAACAGGTTGATGTTGGAGTTGTCACTGTTGCTTACAGGGTTAAGCCAGTCGCTATAGTTATTTCTCAGGGTCAACCTGTGCTTGTCATTGATCTGCCAGTCTAAACGAGCAAAAAAAGTGTTGGCAAGAGTTTTCCTTTTAAATTCACCTACCTGAGGGCCGCTGCCCAAACCATATTTTGCACGGCCTATGTTGACTACACTGTCCAGAGCACCTTTACTGATCCCTAAGCTGATCTCGTCATCCTGATCCCTAATGTCTGCGATAAAGAAAGGCATACTTTCATCCTGACGGTCAAGGGCGGTAAAGAAATGCAGTTTGTCTTTGATAAGGGCGCCACCTAAACTGAATCCGTACTGGTTGGTGGTAAATTTCTGCTCACGTTTGTTACCACGAATGTCATACGGGCTGGCTAAAAAGTCTGAACGGTAATAGTCAAAAACTGAACCTGTGAGTGTGTTTGTACCTGATTTGGTGACTGCACTTACTGTACCGCCGCCTTCACGTCCTTTGACTACATCATATACGTTTGTTGCAACTTCAAATTCCCTGATGGCTTCTAATGACAGGGAATACGGGCCACTTCCGATGGCCCCGGATGTCAGGTTGTTCCTGGCGCTTGCCCCGTCGATCAGGTAATTGGTTGATGAGGCGCGTTGTCCGCTGATGTTTGTTCCATTGGTGGTGGGAGCAAGTGCGGACAGGTTGTTGAAATTCCTGTTTTGTGTAGGCAACTGCTGGATGTTTTGGGCGGTAATTGCAGTACTGGAACCCAGCCTGTCAATACGCTTGATCAGCGAATTGGCATTTACTTCAACTTCTTTTAGCTGGTTATTGCTTTCAGCGATGCGAAAGTTTGCCACAATATTATCTCCCTGGTTAAGGGCGAAATCGGTCTTAACTTGTTTTGGATAGCCTATGTAAGTTACGGTGATGGTGTAGGGTTTACCCAAAGGGAGCTGGATCAATGAATACAAACCATCTTTATTTGTTGTGGTTACGGTACGGAAACCGTTGGACTCATTGCGCAGCACAACGGATGCTCCCGGGATGGCCAGACCTTTTTCGTCAGTGACCTTTCCGGTAATTGACGCGTCTGTAGATTGTGCATAAGTGTTACTGGTCATCAGGAAGAACATGACAATTGCTGGTATCAGGTTTTGCTTTATAAAAAACAAAATATTTGTATTCGTATTTTTTAGATACTGGTAATAATGTTGCATATTTAATTGCTTTGATTAATTTTCTGAATTAGTTAAGTGTTATGGATCTGCTTCAGTTCCATACAGGGCCGGGTCCTGACGGCGATCGGGATCCGGCTTTTTTTAGCAAGGTTTTCTATGTCATATGCCTGGGTTAAGGGTTAAAACTTTATTATTGAGCCGGTAACTGATACCGGTTTTCAACACGAGGCGCCGAAGCACTGTTTGAAAATCCTGGTGTTGTAATTGAAGGGTATAGGTTTGTTTTACGTCCGGCGTGCCGGATATTTTAACTTCGATAGCGTATTGTCTTGAAAGCTCTGCGCCGATCTGGGCCAGTGTCAGGTTTTCGAAGTATAGCGTGCGGTTTGATTTCCATTGGCTCAGATGCGCAACATCCTGGTGGACAACTGATGTTTTGTGTGTGTCATGGTTGTACGTGAGCACCTGGTCTTTGACGAGTCCGCTGCTCAATGCAGTGAGCTTCCCATTTTTATGATAATCTACTTTTACTTTACCGGTGGCTACGGCAACTTTATAGGATTTCAGTTCCGGATAGGATTTGATGTTAAAAGAGGTACCCAGCACTGTTGTTACAAAATCCTGAGTAGTGATGGAAAATGGTCTGAGTGTATCGCGTTTGACCTGGAAGAATGCTTCACCATAATCCAATTGCAGTTTTCTGGAATTGGATGTGCCGAAATCCGAAGCCAGCCGGATCTGTGTCCCTGCATTCATCCAGATTGCAGTGCCATCGGGAAGAATGATTTTTTTAACCTCGCCTTTTGAGGTGCTGTAGCTTTGCCAGGCAACTTGAGGTTTAGCCGTGTTTTCGGTCGGAGAAGTCAGAATAAAGAATGAAAGTCCAGAAAGTATGAGAAATGTACAGGCAATTTTAACCCAGCCATTATTGTACGATGCCTTTTTTGTCGGATAATAACGGATGCTCTGTTTGATGTTTGCAAATAAATCTTCCCCGATCTTTGCGGCTTTTAAATTATTGTGATCGGATGCTGTATCTTCCATCCTGGAATCAAACCATTCATCGATGATCTTTTTTTCGGGGTCGCTTAACTGCCCGTTTTGATAGTCGTTAAACTTTTCAGTTAAAAACTGTTTTTCCTTAGCCTTCATTCTGCTGTAAAGCGTTTGAAAACAGAAAAAGTACTTTAAGCCAGGATTAAGATTAGGTTAAGTTTATCGGGAAGAAGAAAAGCTATGCCAGGTGGCCTGAAGAGTAGCTGGTTAAATGATTACGCAAACGCCTCAGCGCTTCTGAGATGTTATTTTTCACTGTCTGCTCGGACAACATCAGTTCATTTGCGATGTCGCGAATCGATTTCTGCTCGTACCTGCTCAGCTGGAAACACTGACGCATATTGGACGGCATTTTAACAAGTTCAGTGTCAATTGCCGATTGCAGTTCACCTGCGATTAAATGTTCGTCGGGGTGGTTTACACGTTTTAAGTTCGCAATCAGGATCTCATCGCCGGCAAGGCGGATCTTATCTTTCCTGAACAGGGACATTACCTCATTTTTTGTAATGACGGTCAGATAGGGCATAAGTGAGTCCTGAACAAGTAAAGTTTCTTTTTTATGCCATATTTCAATAAAGGCGTTCTGGACGATGTCTTTGGCCTGGTCTTCGTCGCTGATCAGTTTGCAGACAAATGCGAGTAAGGGCTGCCAGTGGCGGTTGAAAATGCTTTGAAAGGCATATTCATCACCAGAACGCATTGCCTGAAAAAGTTCTTTGTCAGATTTACCCTTCATAATCTTGATGAAGCAAAATTATGTATTGGCGTATTAAGCCACTATTAAGGTTGTTAGAAGTTATTCTTTTAATATTTTCAATTTACCCGCCATAATGCCTGCTATGCATCATACCCAGAACAATACTGCAACCAATATTAAACCGACATGCAACAAATGTTGAGAGCAGTTTGGAAGCTACTTGGGAGCAGGTTGAGAGCAGGTTGATTGCCATTTGATGGCTTCCAACCTGCTCTCAACTAGTATTTAACCAGCGGACAAACAGCCTCCAGAATTTGTTACATCCCGGTAGCATGTCATAAGCATACTTCTTTGAAATACCATCCATACAGGATTGTTACCCGTTAATGAAAAAATACCATAAATTTATAAGATGACACCGGCTATCGCTTACTGGGAAAAACTGCATTTTTTAAATTTTGATGTGCTGATCATCGGCAGCGGTATTGTTGGTCTGAGTGCGGCTATAGCACTTAAGGAAAAACAGCCTGCTTTGAACATCGCGGTATTGGAACGTGGTTTAATCCCCTCAGGGGCCAGTACCAAAAATGCCGGGTTTGCCTGTTTCGGAAGTGTATCTGAGCTGATAGAGCAGGAAAAAAGCTGTGGGACAGATGGGCTGCACCAGCTGATTGAAAGCCGCTGGAAAGGTTTATTAAAATTAAGAAGATTATTAGGAGACGAAGCAATTGCTTATGAGGATTATGGAGGCTACGAATTGTTCCGGCCTGCAGAAAAAGAGTTATCCTCGGTATGCTTATCCAAAATCAGCTACTTTAATGCGCTGATAAAAGACATTGTAAGTGAACCGGATACATTTAGAACAGCCAATCATCAAATCGCTGATTTTGGATTTAATGGTGTTGATACACTGATTGTGAACGAGTACGAGGCTCAGATAGACAGTGGCCGAATGATGAGGGCAATGTTGAAAAAGGCAGGGGAAGCCGGTATACTTATCTTTAATAACTGCAAGGTAACTTCATTTGAGCAAAGTGACACCGGGTATACAGTATGTACAGCAGATGGTAATTTTGCGTGTAGAAAACTATTGCTGTGTACCAATGCTTTTGCTAAAGAATTGGTGCCTGAGCTGGATATTGTACCGGGCAGGGGTCAGGTGATCGTCACCAGGCCTGTACCTGGTCTAAAACTTAAAGGTACCTTTCACTATGATAAAGGGTATTATTATTTTAGAAATGTGGACAACAGGGTATTGCTGGGGGGTGGAAGACACCTGGATTTCGCTGCTGAGCAGACTACTGAATTTGGAAGTACGGCTGTTGTTCAAAATGCGCTCCTTAATTTATTAAATGAAGTAATTTTACCCGGTGCCGCTTTTGAAATTGAACAAAGCTGGAGTGGCATCATGGCTTTCGGAAACTCCATAACACCGATTGTAAAAGAACTGGGCAATGGTGTTTTCTGTGCGCTGAGGTGTAACGGAATGGGTATTGCCATTGGCAACCAGACTGGCTGTGACGCTGCTGAACTCTTGTTGAAGAAAATGTAAGAAGATGGCAGTTTTCACATTATGAATTGTTAAAAAAGTATTTGCTAATTTGGGGCATGAAATCAATCCTGTTGTTCCTTTTTTCGACCCTGTGTATTCCACTGTTTGGCAATGCACAAAAACCTGTTGGTGAAACCAAAGAGATTACTGCGGAATGGGTAAAGCAAAATCTAAGAAAGAATAGTCCAAAACTAATCCTGACCGATGAGCGTTTGCAGCAGATCAGAAAAGCTGTGGAAGAGGATGAAACGGTCAAAGCTTATTATGGATACCTGTATAAGAATGCGGTGTCGCTGCTGGGCCTGCCGGTTCTGGAAAGAAAGCTGGAAGGCAGAAGGTTGCTTGGTGTGTCCAGGCAAGCGGTCGCAAGGATTGGCACGCTCGCTGCCGTTTATTCTGTATCGAAAGAAAAGCGGTTTTTGGATCGTGTAGATAAGGAACTGCTGAACGTTTGCAGCTTTTCGGACTGGAACCCCAGTCATTTTCTGGATGTAGGGGAGATGGCCTATGGTGTGTCCATTGGATTGGACTGGACGCTCGGTGATCTGCCGGAATCCACGATACGCCTGGTAAAAGATGCTTTGATCGGCAAGGCTATACAGCCCAGTTTGAATGACAAGCTCAACGGTTGGGTAAAGGTGGACAACAACTGGAATCAGGTCTGTCATGGTGGAATCACATCGGCCGCAATAATTATTGCCGGTGAAGATCCTGCTTTGGCTGCGCAATTGGTTTCCCGGATGCTGCAGAATATTCCAAAAGCACTGAAGGCTTATGCACCGGATGGGGCTTACCCCGAAGGGGCTTCTTACTGGTCTTATGGCACGAGTTATACGTTGATTACCATAGCTGCACTAGAAAGTGCTTTTGGAAATGATTTTGATATCCCTAAGTCACCAGGCTTTATCAATAGTGCACTTTTTGTGAAAAAACTGGTGGGTTCGAGCGGCTTGTATTTCAATTATTTTGACTCTGGCAGTGGCGGAGACGACGGTCTGGAAAACCAGGAGCTGCTGTTGTGGTTTGCCAATAAGGCCGGTAATGATGCTTATTTTGATCAGGATAAGTTTCTTGCTGCGGTTTCGAGGTCTGCGACAAACGGGTATAACAGCTCAAAGTTTAACGGGGCTGTGCTGTCCTGGCTGGCACAGCACAGGGAATCGGCCGTGAAGCCTTTATCAGCAAATTATAAAGGTGACGGAATCAATCCGATTGTAGTATTCGGAGGTGGAAGGACTGATCCGAATGGCTATTTCCTGGGTGCAAAGGGGGGTGCCGGGGCTTTAAATCATGGCAACATGGATGCCGGATCTTTTGTGTTTGATCTGCAAGGGATAAGGTGGTCTGTAGATTTGGGAATGCAGAATTATTTCCAGCTGGAGCAGGCCATAGGGGTAAGTGGTTTATGGAACAGCGGGCAGCAAAGCAAACGCTGGACTTTACTGAGTAAGAATAATTTTGGACATAGTACGCTGACGGTTAATGATGAACTGCATGTGGCTAAGGGTTTTGCACCGTTGAGTTATTATAAAGGCAAAGGCAACAGACCTCAGGCAGGTTTTGATCTTTCTGCTGTATTTAAAGGACAGCTTAACAGCGCCAAAAGGGATTTTAAGCGAACGGGCGACCAAAGTCTTGAGATCACAGATGTACTGGAGCTTTCTGATCAGACAAAAAACGTGACCTGGGCCATGATGACGCAGGCTGATGCTGAAATCATAGCGGATGGCGTCTTGCTGAAGCAAAAAGGCAAAACTCTTAAAGTAGTAATCAAGGAGCCTCAGGGTGCGGAAATTAAAGTGGTTTCTAAAAATCCTCCTCCACTGGACTATGATATGAAGGTAAGTGATTTGAAGAGGCTTGAATTTAAGTTTCCTGCTGAACTGCTCAAAAGTAAGGGCCAAAAGATCGTTGTAGAGCTAAAAGGGGAGTAGAGGCAGTTTAGCGTTCATCGATATACGGCCGGATGGCATCGGCCCAAATCTGGTAGCCCTTGTCGGCAGGGTGTGTGTAATCGAGCATAATGCCTGGCAGGAATGTGCCGTCGACATTTAGCATTTTGGGGCCAACATCCGATAATGTCAAATGGTTTTCCTTTGCAAATACGGCAAGCTCCCTGTTAATCTCATTGATCAGCAAACGTCTAGGGTGCTGCGGATCTTTTTCTCGCGGGAAGATGGCCATAATAATGATTTTGGCGTAAGGTACTTTCGAACGCAGCCGCAGACAGACTGCGCGGATGCCTTCTACGATCTCTGACGCGGTATTCATCCGCGCATTTTCTGTCTGACTGGTATTGTTTGTGCCGATGTCTACAATGATTGTGCGCGGATGGAGGCCATCAATTTCTCCATGATCCAGCCGCCAAAGTGCATTTTGCGTGCGGTCCCAGCCAAAGCCGAGGTTGAGCACCCGGTGTTTTGCAAACACAGAATCCCAGGCTTTTGGTCCATTTGGGGTACGCGGTTGTCCGTTGTTATTGACCAGTTTGGGCTGTCCGCCCCAAAAATGGGTGATGGAATTGCCGATCAGCACTATTTCAGGGTTGACGCTGTCTTTGATGCGGAGCACTTCTGCATGGCGGTCCCACCAGTTGTAACTGTCATTTTCTAGTTTTGCAACGGGTGAAATTGCTGTGTTTTTCGGAATGTCGTTATCTAAAGAATGATCTCCCATCAGCGAGGACAGGAGTGGTTCCATGGCCTGGGCCCAAAGCTTTGCCCCGGCAGGGCTCGGATGCAGGTAATCGGGCATGAACTCCTTGTTGATGGAGCCGTCGAAGTTTAAAAATACATGGTTTACATCACAGTAAAAGATGTCCTTATTGTCGGCAAGCCTGGTTGCAATGTCAGAGGCGCGCTCTAATATAGCCCGGTGTGAGGTGGGGTTTGGTCCGCCGTATGCACCGGGAAAACATCTTAATATGATGATCTTGGTGGAAGGAAGCTTTTTTCGCAATAATTTTACGATGGCTTCCATTCCTTCGGCAAGTTGTATGGCCGTGTGGCGGGTTGGGTAATTTTTTTCGTCAACGTTATTGGTGCCAATTTCCAGTACCAGTACTTTTGGCGATTGCTTCTCAAGTTCTCCGTTCTCAATATTCCATAAAAGATTTTCTGTACGGTAGCCGCTAAAGCCCAGGTTCAGTGCATTACGCGGCTCAAAAAATTGTTTCCATATCTGCTGGTATTCTTGTTTTTCAAAATTGTTGGTAATGGAATTACCCAGCATGATGAGGTCAAATTTTTTCTGTGATACCAGGGCTAATTTTTCGTCGTGACGTTTTCTGCTGTAGCCTTCGATTGGAATTGCTGCCGGATTTGGGTTCAGATTACCTTTGCTGTAACCTGTCCAGGTCTTTTTATATTCCCTGCCGCTTTGGGTTGTCACTATATTTTCGGCACCTGTAAAGGTAACGCCCAGTTTGGCCTTAGGATTGAGCGGGGGGGGTACTGCGGGAAAGACGGTGCCCGGTAGGGTCTCATCCAGGTAAGATGGTGAAATAAGACTGAGGCTGTCCGGTTGTTCCTGTTCATCCATGTATTGCAGCATTCTCGCAGCAACATGCCCGCCAGCCCCTATTCCTGCGATATCAGCTTGACTGCCCCTCAAACCAAACTTAGTCCGGCTTTCTTTTATTAATTTAAATGCAGATGTGGCGTCTTTTAAAGCCAGGTCACGGGTATAGGGGTCAGAGCCGATGTGATAATCTAATATGGCGACATCGTAACCCTTTTTGTTGAGTGATAAAGCGGTATTCTGACCATCATTCTTAATGGTCAATGTTTTATATTCGCCACCGGGCAAGAGCAAGACTGTTCCCCGTACTGTTTTAGAAGTGGTGCGCTGCAGACGCAGGAGCGGCATTTTAAATAGATACACCTTTCCATCGGTGCCTGTTTTATTGCCACCCGATAGTGCTTTGCCATCTAAGGACAGGTATTTTGCATGTTGCAGATCCTGGTTTTTAAGAACAGTTTGCGCATGTGCAGTGGAGATGACGATGAAAAATACAAGCGCATATTGGCAACAAAGGGCTTTCATAATTAATTTGATGAGGTTTATGGTTTAAGACGAATATAAACATATTCATAAAACAAACGTTTGCGCAAAAAATTCAATGAATTGTTGTCGATATTTTTATACTTTTAGAGCTAGAGGAGGTTTTTGATATTATCTCCCTGACAGAATCACCACCACTATAACTATTTATTAAACCTTAAAGCTAAATCATGGCAAACGAAACAAAATCGTCAGTTATTTCCCCGATTGTAACCATTGGAGCATTGTTCTTTATTTTCGGGTTTGTTACCTGGGCGAATAGTACACTTATCCCTTTTCTTAAACTTGCTTGCGGACTTAAGACTGATCTTGAGGCTTTCCTGGTAACTTTTGCTTCTTATATAGCCTATTTTTTCCTCGCCCTTCCTTCTTCCTGGATATTAAAAAAACTGGGGTTTAAAAATGGATTGGTTATTGGATTGATTATCCTCGGCGTAGGGTCGCTTGTTTTTATTCCGGCGGCAAGTTCAAGAAGTTTCGGTTTGTTTTTAACAGGTATTTTTATTCAGGGGGCAGCTTTATCTTTATTGCAAACAGCATCTAATCCATACATCAGTATCATTGGACCGATAGAAAGCGCAGCAAAGCGTATTAGTATCATGGGCGTGTGCAATAAATTTGCAGGTATAATTGTACCGATCATTATGGGTACACTGTTTCTTAAAAATGCTTCAGGAATTGAAGCAAAGATCAACGATGCGGCTACAACTGTAGCTGAGAAAGAGGCTTTGCTCACCGAGGTTTTAGGGCGTGTTTATACGCCTTACATTGTTCTGGCCATCGTATTTGTTGCTTTTGCGCTGTTCATTAAATATTCGAATTTGCCGGAGGTTGATGTAGATAAAGAGGAGGTAATTGAAGGTGAAGAAATAAAAACAGTCAAAACTTCTATTTTTCAGTTTCCGCATTTGTTTTTAGGAGCCTTCTGTATTTTTGTGTACGTAGCGGCCGAGGTAATGGCGGGTGATATTATTGGTGTGTATGGTAAGGAATTAGGGATCAGCGCGGACATCAGCAAATATTTTACCACACTAACTTTAACCAGTATGCTTGTCGGTTATTTCATTGGTATTTTTACTATTCCTAAGTACATCACGCAACAGGCAGCGCTAAAAATCTGTGCAATTACTGGGGTGATATTTGTTTCTGCGGCATATTTTACTGACGGTTATACCTCAGTAATATTTGTTGGGTTGTTGGGCCTTGCAAATTCTTTAATGTGGCCTGCAATTTTTCCCCTGGGTATAAAAGGTCTTGGAAAGTTTACAAAAACGGGTTCTGCCATTATGATCATGGGTATTGCAGGTGGTGCGATATGGCCTTTAATTTACGGTTATCTAAAAGACTATGCTGGTATGCATTTCCAGCTGGCATTTTTTGTCAGTGTATTGCCTTGTTACCTATATATATGGTATTTCTCTGCTTATGGACACAGGGTTGGGAAACACGCATAACATAAAGTATTCCCGGTCTTGTTCATAAAAAAGCTGCTGCTGGCAGTTGAATAAAATGAACAGCGCTTGTGTGGACAAACCTGTTCTCAAAAAACTTACTTTTAATGATGTGAATTTTAGGGCTTCACATCATTAACGGTTCGTCTTATGTTCTCAGCTTTCAGTAATAAACTGAATGATGTATCGATTTCCCGCAAATTGTATTTTACGATTGGCTTCACTGCGCTTTTGATTACTATCGAGCTGTGTACCTTGTGGTTTTCCATAACTACTCTTTCTGCAGTGCGGTCTTATGTAGGTGGTGAAGGGCTTTGGTCTAAAGCTCAAAAGGATGCGATTATGAATCTTCGGGAATATGCACATACCCATAATGAAAAGGATTACCTGGAATTTAAGAATTTTTTAGCGGTTCCCTACGGTGATAAAGCTGCCAGGATCGAACTTGAAAAGGCAAATCCCGATTTTGATATTGCGAGACAGGGTTTGCTGAAGGGCAGGAACCATCCGGATGACATTGACGGAATGATGAAGCTCCTTCGAAGGTTTCACAATGTTTCTTACCTCAAAAAGGCTTTCACCGCATGGGCAAATGCCGAGCCGGCCCTCGAAGAATTGGTTAGGATTGGTGAAAAGCTTCATGTACTGGTCACGGCTAATGCCAGTGAAATCGAAATAGCTGTGTTGCTGAAGGACATCGACAGGATCAATGGTGAGCTGACTAAGTTGGAAGACGACTTCTCTTTTACGCTGGGTGAGGGAGCCAGATGGCTGGAGTCATTGGTGCTGAATGTTGTGCTGGCGCTGTCATTGACGATTGGTACTGCCACTATAGTACTTGCAATATCCATCAGCAAAAACCTTAAGAAAGGTTTGGATGCTTTAGTTGAAGGGGCGGATAATATCAGGAAAGGAGATTTTAAGAAACGGGTGCCGGTTTATTCAAAGGATGAGATCGGAATCCTGGCTACATCGTTTAATGAAATGATGTCGACGCTGGATCAAAATATTAGGGAGTTAAAACTCACGGAACAAAATCTGATTACTGAAAAAGAACGAGCGGAGCAGTCTGAGAAGGCCAAACAGCATTTCCTGATCAACATGAGCCATGAGATCCGGACCCCGATGAATGCCATATTGGGTTTCGCCCGGCATTTGGAAGAATCTATGGTTACGGATGATCAGAAAGAATCTTTAAGGATGATCCTGAAGTCTGGCGATCATTTGCTGATCATTTTCAATGATATTCTGGATTTTTCCAGGATTGGGGCGGGGGAGATCCATTTTATGGTAATGCCGTTTAGTATAACCGAGACAGTTCAGTCTATTTTTATGCTAACAGAACCTAATGCCAGGTTCAAAAAAATAGGACTAAGCTATACAGTTGATCCAAATGTGCCTGAAATTAACTATGGTGATTCTGTAAGGCTTACTCAGATCCTATTGAACCTGACGTCAAACGCGATTAAATTTACGGAAAGTGGAGGTGTGGTCATTAATGTGGTGCCTGTGGAAGAAAATGAGAGACAGGTAGTAATTGAATTTAGCATAAGGGACACTGGTATTGGGATTCCGCTGGAAAAGCAGGAAAAAATATTTGATGTATTCGAACAGGCAGTGAGCGATACTTCGCGCAAATTTGGCGGAACTGGAATCGGACTAAGCATCGTAAAACAACTGGTCACTCTGCAAAATGGCAGTATTTCTGTAAGCAGTCAGCCTGGACAGGGTTCGGAGTTTAGTTTTAAACTTCCTTTTTTGAAGTTTGAAGATCAGGCGGGTTCTGACGTCAAAGATGGCCGTGGTGCGGAAGCAGCATCGTCTGATGTTGGAAAAGGGGTGAAGGTGCTTATTGTTGAAGATAATGCGATCAACCAGCTGCTGGTACTGAAACTGTTAAAAAAACATGGCTTTGAAACCAGTGTTGCTGAAAATGGAAAGATAGCTCTTCATAAGTATTGGAATGCCGATTTTGATATCATTCTGATGGATCTGCAAATGCCGGAGATGGATGGTTATGAAACCACTGTAAATATTAGAAAAATGGGCCCCGGTAAAGGGGACATCCCAATTGTAGCCATGACTGCCCATACCATTAAGGGCGAATTTGAGCGGTGCATGGCCATTGGAATGAATGATTATATATCTAAGCCTTTTCAGGCAAGTGAGCTGTACGAAAAGATCAGCCGGCTGGTAGGGAAAAAGCTATTTTAATAATTCCAGTACCTGGGCGGTAGAGTTTTGAGTGTCTACTTTTTTAATGATGTGGCTGACGATACCTTTTTCATCAATGATAAAGGTGGTGCGGATGGTCCCCATATAGGTTTTGCCGTACATGTTTTTCTCACCCCATACTCCATAGGCTGTTACGATCTGATGGTCGGTATCGGCAAGTAATGTAAACGGAAGACTGTGTTTGGCTACAAATTTCTTATGGGATTTTTCATCGTCAACGCTTACCCCCAGAACGACGATGCCCTGAGCGGTCAGTCCATGGTAATTATCTCTGAAATCACAAGCCTCGGCTGTACAGCCCGGTGTATCGTCTTTAGGGTAAAAATAAAGCACCACTTTTTTGCCGGCAAACTGATTAAGGGAGACGGTATTGCCGTTCTGGTCTTTGGAGGTGAAATCGGGGGCCTTTTGGCCTTCTTTTAATTCGCTCATATGCTTATTTGTAAAAGGTAATTGAATAATTCCTGTTGTTGTCTTTCATGTCGGAGACGATGAGTTCGAGGGTATGTTTTCCTGATGGGGTACTGTCGTCAAAGGTATGCCACAAAGAGGCAGTTTTGGTGTCAAATTCCATCAGGACCCAGCGCCCGTCAATATAACCATTAAAGCTCTTGATGCCTGAAAGGTTGTCCCTGATCTTAAAAGTCATTTTGCTGATGCCTGTCATTCGCTTTCCATTGCTTACATTAACGGGAACGACTGTTGGGGGAATGGTGTCAACAGCGATAAAGAAACTGCCGAAGTTTCTTGGGGTCGTTTTTACATAGCCATCTTCAAAATATCCTCCCTGCGAAACCCTTCCGGTATTTACAATTACTGCTTTGTCCATGTACTTGTCTAAAGTACTGTCGGCCTTAATCCTGAGCTGGAAGCCTGTGTGTAAAGGTGTAAACTTATTGTGGATCTGGTGGATGGCAGAGTAAGCATTCGAGGCTGGTTTAGGCAATTTTTTATAAATGAAGTTCAGGTCGTTGTAGAGTGTGCCTTTTGGAAATATTACTTTTACATCCGGGTTGCTGAATTCGTTGGCTGTGGCATAAGAAAGGACCTGCCCTGTTTGGGTTTCAGGCGAGTTTATCGTCGCTTTACTGTCTGCCTGTACCTGAAACGCCAGCGTGCTTTTATTTCCCCTGGAGTCTGTAATGGTGTATTTTAGCTGATGCAGTTTGCCGTCTGTAAATTCGATCCGGCCATTGTTTACCAGGTTACTATAAATCTTAAGTGGATTACCGGGATCGACAAAGCTCTTCTGTATAGATCTTTTGGTATTTAGATAGGTTGGGTAGTCGATATGGGAATTGATCCCCTTACTGTTTTCAAATTCAAACTTCTCCAGCGAAGAGACATACACAAGACTGCCGTCCAGTTCCAGCGCTATGGAGTAGACGCCGTTGAGACCGGATGCGCCATTGTGCCTGTCGGTGGTGACAATGCCAAAGCCGACTTCTCCGCTCAGGTTAATGGTGCTGACACTGTTAAGCCGATAATTCCCTGAGCCGCCCAGTACCTGGAAATATTGTTTTGGCGTGAATTCATCGAATGCTTTTTTATTCAGCCGGTAGATGTATATGGAATAGATGACGGGAGGAATATTATCGGGGATGTCGATCCCGAATAGTTGTGGGTTAATTGTGGCTTCTGTCCTGGTATCCCTGATCTCAAAGTGAAGATGCGGGCCGCCGGAACTGCCGGTATTGCCTGAATAAGCGATCACTTCT
>NZ_DATHGC010000013.1:0-2915 GCF_035317785.1 Pedobacter sp.
TGGTTACTGGGAAACGCTGTTATTGAAAAAGCAAGATCACTGGGCGCCCGCAAAATATACCTGGAGAGCAATACCATTCTTACACCCGCCATCAACTTATACCATAAATTGGGGTTTAAAAAAGTAGCGGGGCATGCCACACCGTATGAGCGTTGTAATATTCAAATGGAACTATCCTTAAATAATAATTAAATTTATGTACGATAATAAGATCGCTATCGTCATTAAAGACGATTTACAAAGTTGGCAAAAATTAAATGTTACCGCTTTTTTGGCAAGCTCTGTAGCTATTAAGTTTCCGGAAACGCATGGGAAATCACTGGTTAGTGCGTCAGGTTCAACATACCTGCCGTTTTTTAAGCATCCTATACTGGTTTATAAAGCAGATACTGACAATCAAATTAAGCGCGCCTTTACACGGGCCAAAGACAGGGAACTAAATATTGGTATTTATACCAAAGCACAGTTCGGCACCAGGAATGAAGAGCAAAATGTCACAGAAATAGGTAGCCGCACCGATGATGAGCTTGACCTGGTTGGTGTAATTGTTTATGGGCCAAACAAAAAAGTAGATAAAGCCCTGAACGGCCTCAGGTTTCATTCATAAAGAATTAAACAAAAAAGGAGGACCTGTTGCAGCGGGCACTGAAAAAGTACCTCTTTAATTAGGAACATTTAACCCAAGTTGCAGCTAACCCGGCATAAATGATTGATTTTGATTGCTTTCATTTTTTCGAGGTAGTAGTTTGTGTACTACGGATTTTCTTTTTCCAAAAGGTTTTGGCGGGATTTTCAATAGCCCGAGCAATTGGCTGAGTTTTTCATTCGGTTGTGTGCATTTCCTGACGGTGACGGTTTTGTCGAAGGTATTTTGTCCGCTGGTGGTTATTATTTTTTGCGTGTTGCCGATCCTGACAATTTCGGTCCAGGAATGATTGATGCCGTGTGATTTCAACTGGCACCTGATGGTATTGACCAACCAATATGCCAAAATGCCCAGATGTAAATGGGCCATTGTTGCCTGGTCTGTTTTGTGATAGATAGGCCGCAGATCAAGCTCTGTTTTCAGGGTGCGGAAAGTTTGTTCGATTTCCCTGATGGTATTATAAATGTTCCAGATGATCACCTCATCCGCTATTTTGAGGCTGGTCCGCAAGAAATACATACCATATTGGGTTTCCCGGGCCTGGTGGCGTGTTTCTTGTTTCTCCCAACTGAGGGCTGTGGCAATACCTTTAGTTTCATCTACACTAACCTTAATATTATAATAGTGATGTACGGAGGGGTATTTTTCTTTTGCCCTGCCAATACGCTCCCACACCTTGCCTGCTATTTTAACGCCGCCTTTAGCCAGCAATGCCTGCTGTATCCGTGCAAGATAAGCCTCAAACCGTTCTTCAAACTGAGTGGCCATGGATTGTTCTTTGACCGTTTTAGCATCACTTTTTATCTCCAGGTAATAATCAGTGTCTTTATCCGTCTGTATGGCTTTTATCCTGACATTTTGTTTGGACCTGGTTTCCATCATTACCGTCAGCCGGTTAGGATCTATGGTATAATCTTTCAGCTTTGTGCGGCTTACGCATAAATAATGATAGCCTTTTTCCGTAATCAGTTTTAAGTTCTCTTCTGTGGCTATGCCTGCATCCAAAACTACTACTGCTGTTTTGGTACAGGTATGGGTAGCCAGCTTATCGATCATTTGAGGCAATGTCTTGCTGTCGGACATATTGCCCTCATGGATAGCCGAATACTTAATAAAGCCTTCGATGTTAACCACCAGGGCCAGCACAACTAACTTCGCATCCGAACGCTGTTCCTTGCTCCGCCCAAACTTAGCCAGCTTACTCCCTCTTTTACTGCCTTCAAAATAGGTGTTTGTTAAATCGTACAGGATTATTTTATCCTGTAAATCAAATAGTTCATTGGTTTTGGCCGACAAATGCTTTTCCAGCACATCTTTGAGTTCATACAAGCTGAGCGCGCTTTGATACAGTTTGTCTTTACTGACCTTATCCATATCATAACCTGTCAGTTCACATACGGCTGAGTTCTCTTTCATCCAGCGGCTTGTCCGCAACTCGGATGCCGGATAAACTGCACGGCTGACCACCTGGGCCGCCGCCAGCTGGATTTGTTCATCGTTCCAGCCTTGTGAGGCTAACAAGGCAGAAAGGCCCAGGCGTTCCCAGGTTTGATGGCACATCCATTCGCTGCCCGCTTCACGGGCATCGTTGTGTACCATCGTTTCCACGTCGATCATACGGCTCCGCTTTGCTATTGTGCCGACATCAAGCCGTTTTTCTTCAACAATGCGCTGCCATAAAGCTGATACATAACCATTAACAACAGGGTCAGCCTCGTTAAAAACGCTTTCCTTCATTTCGTGCTTATCGTTTAGCCTCACCTGTATTTTATGGCGCTGTTCTACGGTCGTATCTTCCATGAAACCCACATTCAATATCGTGCGGTGGCAAATCCGGTCATCACTATTGCGATAACTTTCAACCAACCGGTAATATCCGCTGATCGCTTCCGTTTCCGGATTACGCCGTATGCTGCACTTGAAATACATCGCCCGAAAGGTAAGCCTTTGATCCCCAAAATGAAATACCCCCTGTGTACTACAAACCAAAACTGCCCCATGAGATTGCAATACAGCCAATTTTACTGTACCCCCCTACGGATAAACCACCGGAAAATATTTCAAAATAATTCGTTTTACCCTCTTTTTACGCAACCTGGGTTAATGGTTGGGTAACCGCATTCGCGGCTAAAGAAAAAACTGGTGCGGTTTGCGGAATAGATTTAGGTTTGAAGGATTTTGTCATTACTTCTGATGGAATTAAATTTAAGAATAACAAATACACAAAACAATATGAAAAAAAGTTAGCAACGGCACAAAAACATCTTTC
>NZ_DATHGC010000014.1:0-7911 GCF_035317785.1 Pedobacter sp.
GTGCAAAACAGCAAAATATCCTGTTTTTCGGGACCAGCCTTACCGCCGGTTACGGCGTGGACCCGACTGAAGCCTACCCCGCACTCATTCAGAAAAAAATCGATTCTTTACACCTGCATTACAAAGTGATCAATGGCGGACTGAGCGGCGAAACCTCTGCCGCCGGAAAAAACAGGATCGGCTGGCTGCTGAAACAGCCCATAAGCATCTTTGTGCTGGAGCTCGGCGCCAATGACGGCCTGCGAGGCCTTCCTCTTGCAGAAACCAGGGCCAATCTGCAGGCGGTGATCGACAAGGTCAAAAAGAAATACCCGAAAGCCCAAATGGTGATGCTCGGTATGCAGATGCCGCCAAACCTCGGCGCTGCCTATACCGCAGAATTTAAAGCCCTGTTCAGCGACCTGGCCGGCAAAAACAACATGACCTATGTTCCATTTCTACTGGATGGCGTTGGCGGTGTAAGCAAACTCAACCAGCAGGACGGCATCCACCCAACCGCCGAAGGTCATCAGATCCTCGCGCAAAATGTCTGGTTGAAACTGCAGGGAATTTTATAACAGCAGATTTTTCCGTATTTACAGTTTGAGCGTCCCTTAAATCTTAATTTTTAGAGGATTAATCAATTTCTTAACCAGCTTTTAAACATCCTGCGAGATTAGGTGTTATGATTAAAACGAAGAACAGGTTCATGAACATAACCTTTTCTTTGAAAATGAAATCTAGCCTTATCAAAATGAAACCATCATTCCTTTTCCTTGCAGCAATACCCTGCATACTGGCCTGCAACAGCAATTCCAAAGATGAAGCATCGGCCACCGATACAGTCACTATGGATACCACAGCAACCGGCTCCATTGCCCTCCCCGCACCAGATACCAATGCCGCAATGACCAAATTCAGCAAAGTGATCGGCTGGCCTGAAGGCAAAACCCCAACCGCACCTGATGGCTTTACCGTCAGCAAATATGCCAGCAATTTTAAAAGCCCCCGCAATATCTATGTAGCCCCCAATGGGGATATTTTCGTCGTACTGAGCAATTCTGAACGTTCCCTCAAAGAAAAAGTTGTCGGTGCCATCACCGGCAAGACCAAAGCAGAAGTAACGGGCGAAAGTGCCAACACCGTCGTCCTCCTCCGGGATGCCAACAAAGACGGCGTAGCCGAATTACAGACCAATTTCCTCGGCGGTCTGAACCAGCCTTACGGCGTACTGATCATTGGTGATTCCTTTTACGTAGCCAATACCGACGGACTTTGGAAATATCCTTATAAAACCGGCGATACCAAAATCACCGCTTCCGGCACCAAAATTCTTGAACTGCCCGCAGGCGGCTACAACAACCATTGGACCCGCAACCTGATCGCCAACGCAGACAACTCCAAAATCTATATATCCGTGGGATCGGGCAGCAATGCCGGCGAGAACGGCATGGAAAACGAGATCCGCAGGGCGGCTATCCTGACCGTAAATCCAGACGGCACCGGTGAAACGATCTACGCCAGCGGACTCAGAAATCCGGTAGGCATGGACTGGGCGCCAGCCTCAGATGTATTATGGACCTCAGTAAACGAGCGTGACGGCCTTGGCGACGACCTGGTTCCCGACTACATCACCAGCGTTAAAAAAGGCGGCTTTTACGGCTGGCCATATTCTTATTTCGGCAAGAACGAAGACCCCAGACTAAAAGGACAAAAACCTGACCTGGTCGCTGAGGCCATCGTGCCGGACGTGGCCGTTGGTGCACATACCGCATCTCTGGGCCTGGCCTTTTACAAAGGCACTAAATTTCCTGAAGAATACCGCAGTGGCGCCTTCATCGGGCAGCACGGTTCCTGGAACAGGTCTGCATTGGCGGGTTATAAAGTAGCTTTCGTGCCCTTCAAAAATGGCAAACCCAGCGGGGTGCCCGAAGATTTTCTGACCGGCTTCATCGCCAATGAAGAGAAAGGTGAAGTATACGGCAGACCGGTCGATGTCGCCATAGCACCCGACGGGGCGCTACTGGTTGCGGATGATGTGAGCAGTACGGTATGGAGGGTAGCGGCGAAATAACGGGGAAATTAGAATAACCTTAATCTGTTTGACATTAATATGCAAATGACACTCGCTAGAAGATAGGGTAAAAACACAACTGCAAACAGGTTAAACTGCACATGCAGGTCGATATACACCTCCGGAAGGCTTTTATTATTGCTTTTCAGTAAATAAATCACCACTGGAAATAATGCATATACGGTCAGGGTCGTAATGATCAATAAAGCACTGTTCCCTTTAACCTTAACCAGAGTAGAGATTACTATTCCAACAAAAGGAAAAAAAACGAGGATGCAAACTGCCCTTAAGATAACAGAGGTTATGATCACGCTGCCAGCGTTGTGCTGAATAAAATTTATAACCAGATTTATAAAAAAATCAACACCGATTAAAAATAAGGTATATATGGCCAGTTTCTTTAGCATTTCTTAATCTCCCCCGCAGCCCCCGCATCCGCCACCATCCCCGCCCCCACAGGAGCTGGAACAGCCTGAACTGCAGGAAGAACCGGAGCCAGCATCCGGATTTCGTTCCGCATAACTATGCAAAGGCACAAAAGCTGCGACAAAAACGGCGGCTCCCATTGAAAAATAATTCCACTCCCAGTCATGATCAACAGGTCTCTCAGCAAGGATGTTTTCCTGATAATACTCTGGTAAGGTTGTTGAGCCGATCAATACTTTTAACTTGTATAAATGCCTTATCCCAAGAACAATGTAAATGATAACGATGAAAATGATGAAGACAACAGGCTTGTCTCTTATGATACCAGTCGCAACTCTGACGAGCCCCAGCATCAGCACAAGCGAAAGCACAGTAAAATTAACCGCAAAAAGACGAATAAAATATACAGACCTGCTGAAATACTTTTTAAAAGCTTCCATGGCGCGCTCTGTTTTATGAAAAGCGGGTTTTAACACCAATCGCTTAAATAATACCGGATATTCCGTACTTACTTCCTCCCCGATGGTCTCCATGACGCAAAACTCAACCGGGCCATTGATGGCCGAAAAATCTTTTACAGCCAGTTTCCCTTCCGGACTTATTGAAATCTTTTGCTCCGCAACCATGTTATTAACTACCCCATGAACAACATCTGAGAGCTCGCTCCTTTTAAGATATACCAGTTCAAGTGCAGACAAATTGAACAGAAACGACGACTTGTCAAATCCGTTGACCAGGGCTGTTAATCTTGACCTGTTATAACGCCGCAGCACAATAAGACTACAAAATAGGATTGCCATATAGCCCATTGAAAAATAGGGATTCTGAATATGAATATACAGCGGGCGAAGAAGGAAGTAAAGTGCAAAGACAGCGGGTATCAGCGGCAACACTCCTAAGCTCAGCAGTTTCCAAACCGTAAGGGCGGACTTCTTTAGCATTAAAGGCTCATAGATATCCGAAAACTCCCAGAACTCTGCAGGCTGTGAGCCAAAGTTTTCAGCGTAAAGCCTCTGTGTCCTGTCCTTTGCCAGCTTAAATTTAGAAGATTCATTTTTGTTATGGGTTGAAGGAATATGCGCGATCTTCTTTCCAAGAAGTGTACAAAATGCATCATAAGACTGACTAAAAATCAAATGCTGGTGCCAGACGACATCTACAATCTCCGAAGGTGATACCATAAATTCTGAGGTTGCAGCCAGATACATAAACTTCTTGTACTCTAGAATTGCACCTTTTGCAAAATTGACTGTCCAGCCATTCTCATGTTCAAGCCTCGTAGAAAAACCATACTCACTCACCGGATGATCGAGATCAAAATCAACAATACTATTCCAGAGCGCTGTGTTCATTTATGCCATTTTTGACTGCATTAAATTAGTAATTATTTCAGACATCCGCTCCACTCTTTCTAAATAAACCAAAAAGGGAAATAATTTAACATAATGTTTTAATATTAATTCTCTTCTCATTTAATCATATTTTGCTTTATTTAAAAAGCATTATTAATAAATAATGCTTTTTAAATAAAGCAATTTTTAGTATTTTTGTTAAAAATAATAAGCAATATGGAAGGCCTGTTCGAAAAATCTTATCAAAAATTATTACGAGTGCCGACAGAGTTTAAAAGATACCTGGCAGACGAAATTGATTGGAGCAGCCGGCTGATCGGCATAAAAGGTGCCCGGGGAGCGGGAAAAACAACTTTAATGCTACAGTATGCGAAATTACACTTGCCTCAAGGCAAAGAAACTTTGTATACCAGTTTAGATAGTCTATATTTTACAGACCATACATTGGTTGATCTCGCTGATCAATTTGTCATGCAGGGCGGTAAATTTCTTTTGTTGGACGAAGTACACCGGTATGCAAACTGGTCTCAGGAAATTAAAAACATTTATGATGACCAGCCGGACCTGAAGATCATCTTCACAGGCTCTTCAATTATGCACATCAATAAGGCCAAAGGCGATCTGAGCAGACGGGCGGTTATGTATGAACTCGCCGGACTTTCATTCCGGGAATACCTCAACTTCACACAGGGCACTACCCTTAAAGCGATAAACTTTAACGATTTGATGAGTACGCATACCTCGATAGCAATGGATATGATAGCAACTATGCGTCCTTACGAACATTTTGACAATTACCTCAAATACGGCCATTATCCATATTTTTTGGAGAATATCGGTTTATATCCCCAAAAACTCGCTGAAACTATATCACTTGCCATCAACATTGACCTGCCTGCTTTTCATGACATCAGCTATAAGAGTATAGAAAAGATCCGTTTGTTGTTGCACATCATCGCAGAGTCTGTTCCCTTTAAACCCAACATTTCAAAACTAAGTGAGCGCATCGACCTTAGCCGCAACAATCTTGTTCTGTACATCAAATATCTGGAAGACATAAGGATCATAAGGGGCCTGTATCCGGATACCAAAGGAATCGGTCTGCTGCAAAAACCCGAAAAGATTTACCTGCACCATCCAAACCTGCAGTACGCGCTGGCCAATGAACAAAGTAATGTTGGCAATATGCGTGAAAGCTTCTTTATTAATCAAATTGGCAAACTTGGTCCCGTTACGTACACAGCTGAAGGTGATTTTTCATTCAAAAATTATATTTTTGAAATTGGCGGAAAAAATAAAACAAACAAGCAGATAAAGCATATTGAGAATTCTTTTGTGGCTGCGGATGAGATTGAGATAGGCCACAATCATAAAATTCCATTATGGATGTTCGGCTTCCTCTACTAAAGCGGAAACCTTTCCTGCTTATCTTTTTTATTCCAATCCAAAACCACATCAGGAAACATTTTTATTAAAAAGATGATTTTAGTGCGCTTGTTAATATACTTTTTCTCCAAATCTCCTTATCTTTAATCAACCGTAAATAACTCCTAAATTATTCTTGTTTGACACCCGGCTGTACCCGGCTTTGTACTCGTTCGCACTGAGTGCACAGTGAGTGCACCCTGAGTCCACGGTGAGTGCACCTTTTTTCGGTAAAAAGGTGCACTCAGTATGCATTCACAGAACTGTGACGCTTCACTCAGTAAAACCGGATAGAAACCTGAATAAAACCCGGAGTTATTTACGAACTAACTTATATAAAAAAACTATGGGCAAATTCGATGGAAAACACATCAGGGGATTGGTGGGTCCTCTTGTCCTCAAACGAGGCACTAAAAATGGGGACATCATTCAAACAAAACCTGCAAAGGTAAAACAAACTAAAGCTACAAAAGTTGCCGGAAAATCATTTGGTCAGGGCAGCACATTAGCAGGGGTCATCAGACATGATTTAAGGCAAATTACCCTGAAAAACTACGACGGCGACATGGTCAATGATTTTGCCAGCCCGATTCGTGATGTGCTAAAACAATGTTTCAATAAAGAAACCGGGCAATATTCCTTTGAGGAAGACAGCTTTGCCCGTCTATCGGGTTTTGAATTCAATCCAAAATCATTATTGATCAACAGCCTTTTGGCCACGCCTGAAATGACCCTAACCGGGAATTTACTTAAAATTAGCCTGCCGGAATTTGAAGTTCCGGAAAAGTTCAAATTCCCCCAGGGGAGCAATGTCTGCGCACTTACCGTTGGGTTATCGATGATTGCGCTGCATGCAGGGCTAAATATAAATGTCCCTGCCGAGACCATGGAGATCACTATGGAAGAACATACTGTTCCGCCAAGTGAATTTGAATTTGAGGTAAGTGAAGGCTGCCTGTGTGTGACGGCCATTGCGCTGAAATACTATTACCTGTATGAAGGCATCAAAACAGTTTATAACTCGAAAGCTTTTCATCCCGCAGCGATATGCGGGGCCATCATTACCCCCGGAACCTTTATCGTGCCGCCGCATTCTATCAAAATTGGAAATAAGACAATTATGACAAACTGGAGAACAGCAGGCAAGATAAAACTATCTGCGGCAGAATGAAACAAAAAAAGAGGAACCTTCCAATTGGAAAGCTCCTCTTTTTAAGATTTTACGATAAAGTAAACCCGACTAGCAATACTGCTCAAACGCACCGATCAAACTGTCAGCGATCATTTGTGCCGGACGGCCTTCAATCTGGTGACGCTCGATCATGTGTACCAGCTTGCCGTCTTTAAACAAAGCCATTGATGGTGATGAAGGCGGGAAAGGAATCATATAACCTCTTGCCCGGTCTACCGCATCTTTTTCCATACCTGCGAAAACGGTCACCAGTTTATCCGGATGTTTTTCGTTTGCTGCTGCCAGCCTTGCTGCCGGACGTGCGTTTGCTGCTGCACAACCGCATACTGAGTTTACGACTACAAAAACAGTTCCCTCACCAGTGATGGCCTGATCAACTTCCTCCGCTGTTTTCAATTCCTCAAAACCTACTTTGGTCAGTTCTGCACGCATTGGCTCAACTAAATATTCTGGATACATATGTTTAATATTTTATATTTTTTCCTCTATGAGTGTACAAAGGTACTGTACCCGTAACTAGCATCAAAGCATTGGCGGTAAGACAAATATAGTTTTGACCTTTAAATTACTTTGCAAAGCAGCGGAAAACAGGAACTCATTTCCTCCGGGCCCTTATTTTTTTGCTTTATTTTTCTTTCCAAACTGTCTTGGGTAGTAGGAGATCGTGGTCATAAAATATTGTTTCAGCACATTTTGGGTACCTATGGTAAAACTGTTAGAATTTCCGTAATTGATCACACTGGTATTCTGGCGGAGCAGATCGAGTGCAGAAAATTTAAATTCTGCGTTATTGCCTTTTAAGAACCTGTAGACCGCGCTGGCGTTCCAGATGGTGAAATTTACATCTTTAGCGTTTGACGAGGAGCTGTTGTTGAAACTCACATTGCTGTACAGCGTAAACCTTTTGGTCACATTATAGCTTGTACTGAGGTTGGTCCCAAGGTTCTTGCCGCTGTACTGCGTATTGAAAGCTTCCTGTTTGGACTGATAGGTGGAATAAGACTGCCCGAGCGCAACAGCAAGATAGCTTTTGTAAGTATAGTTGACATTTGCACCGGAATTTGTATTCAGGTTACTTGAAAAAGTAAACACATTGTTGGTGTATCCGGGATTTTTATTGGCGTTGACATAGCTGTTCAGACTGAACTGGAGTTCTGAGGATTTTAACTTAAAAGCCTTTCTGACGCTCCCGTTAAAATTAATGTACTTGTGCCCGTCAGCATTGACCAGGAACACCGTGCGCCGGTTCTGGTCATCAATCAAAAGGCTGTCCACAATATTGTCTTTTACAAGACCCGCGGACATACGTAAGTTGTAATTAAGCGTGTTTTTATTGGTCTGGTCATAATGGTTTAAGCTAAAGGCGATTTCCTGCCGCACTGCGGCTCTGAGGTTAATATTGCCCCTTTGCAGGTAATACAGGTTGGTGCTGTCGGTGAGTGGTGCCAGCTGCTGTATATTGG